>NZ_JBHWHV010000004.1:0-264499 GCF_042732375.1 Streptomyces sp. NPDC059785 | reverse complement strand
GTTCGACACCGACCGGCGGCACGCGTGTGTTCCGGGGCGGCCGGCCCATCGACCGGAACCGCGGTCGCCGGGCGGCGGCCCTACAGCCCCAGGTCCAGGGCCAGGCAGGAGAAGTGGTTCCACGAGCCCTCGGGGTTGTACGCGGTGCCCGCGCCGGTGTCCGGCGTGGCCGCCTCCGTTTCGACCAGGTCCTCGTAGCGGACGCGCTCGGGCAGCTTGCCGAAGCGCGCGTGCCGGGCCGCCGCAGCGCTGTCCATCGTCTCTCCGCCGTTCATGGCCGACCTCCGCTGTGTCAGGGGTGACTTGACGCCGTGGTGCCGCGACCGCCGTGGCCGTCGTGACTCATGCAGCCGTAGTGCGTGGCTGAGGCAAGGGTGCGCCATCGGGCGTCACCTGTCAAGGCGGTGACGAATCGCTCGCCACTCCGGCTCGTCACCGGCTTGACCGGTGACGCCTGTTGTGTGAGTGTCGAGCCACGCCGCCCCCGGTACCGACGGAGACGGCGTCGTCAACAGCGTTCGTCCGAACGCCGCTTGACCCACCCGCGCCCCGCGCCACACGGGCCGGCATCTCGACACGGAGGGCTTCACATGATCGACAGGCGGACCTTCAGCAAGGCCATGAGCCTGGGCACCGGCGCGGCGGCCGTCTCACTGACGGGCCTGCACGGTGTCGCGACCGCCTCCGACGCACCGGGCAGGACGGCGACGGCTCCCGTGGTGCCGGAGACCGCTCCGGGCACGCACTCCTCGTTCGCCACGGTCAAGCAGGTCAAGGCCGGTCTGCTGGACGTGGGTTACGCCGAGACGGGCCCCCGGCACGGGCCGGTGGTGATCTGTCTGCACGGCTGGCCCTACGACATCCACAGCTTCGTCGACGTGGCCCCGCTGCTCGCGGCGCAGGGCTACCGCGTGATCGTCCCCTATCTGCGCGGCCACGGCAGCACGCGTTTCCTGTCCGACCGCACCGTCCGCAACGCGCAGCAGTCCGCGATCGCCCTCGACATCATCGCCTTCATGGACGCCCTGAAGATCGACCGGGCGGCCCTCGCGGGCTTCGACTGGGGGTCGCGCACCGCCGGCATCATCGCCGCCCTGTGGCCCGAGCGCGTCACCGCCCTGGTCTCCGTCAGCGGCTACCTCATCACCGACGTCGAGGCCCAGAAGACACCGCTCGCCCCGCGGGCCGAGCTGAGCTGGTGGTACCAGTACTACTTCGCCACCGAGCGCGGCCGCACCGCCATGGAGACCCCGGACAACCGCCACGACCTGACGCGTCTCGTCTGGGACACCGTCTCCCCCACCTGGGACTTCGACGACGCCACCTTCGAGCGCACCGCCGCCGCCTTCGAGAACCCCGACTACGCCGCCATCGTCGTCCACAACTACCGCTGGCGCCTCGGCCTGGCCGAGGGCGAACAGCGCTACGACCGCTACGAGCAGCGGCTCGCCACCCGCCCGTACATCCACGTCCCGACCATCACGCTGGACGCGGAGCGCGACCCCTTCACCCCGCCCGGCAACGGCAGCACCTACCGCGACCGCTTCACCGGCAAGTACGAGCACCGCACGCTCGCCGGCATCGGCCACAACCTCCCCCAGGAGGCGCCGACCGCGTTCGCCCAGGCCGTCGTCGACGCCCACCACCTCTGACCGGCAGCCCCCGTACCCCCGTACATCCGCTTCACATCCACTTGCATCCGAGTGAGGAAAACCCCATGGCAGTCGTCCGTCTCCGGCTCGTGTCCACGCTCGGCCCGGCCGCCGCGCTGAAGGTCCTGACCGACTTCAGCCCGGCCCGCGCCGAGGACTGGCCCAGCATCGACGCCGACCACTTCACCGTTCACGGGCTCGGCGAGGACTGGGCCGAGGTCACCGAGGGCACCGCCGCCGCCTGGGAACGCGCGCGCTACGACTGGGACGCGCTGGAGGGCCGAGTCACCGTCACCACGCTCGACTCCAAGCTGTTCGGTCCCGGCGGCGGCTGGGTCTTCCGGCTCACCCCAGAGGGCACCGGCACCCGTATCGACGTCGAACTCACGCGCAGGCCCGCCGGGTTGAAGGCCAAGCTGCTCGCCGCCCTGCTGCCCCTCGTCGCCCCCGCGTCCCTGCGCAAGTCCTTCCAGGGCCCCCTGAAGACCAAGTGACCAGAAGCCAGCCATCGAGCAGGAGATCATCATGACCGTGAGTTACACCGGCGTCGTCACCGTGACGGGCGAGGGCCGCAACGGCGGACACGTGTCGACGGGGGACGGGCACCTCGTGACCCGGCTCGCCATTCCGAAAGAGCTGGGCGGGGCCGGTGACGCCACCAACCCCGAGCAGTTGTTCGCGGCCGGCTGGGGTGCCTGTTTCCTCGGTGCCGTCCGCCGGGCCGCCGCTCAGCGGAAGATCAGCCTCACCAGTACGACCGTCGTCGTGGAGGCGACCCTGACGCACGGCGACGACGGCGAGTTCGGCCTCGGCACCGTCCTCAACCTGGAGCTCGGCGGCGTGGACCAGCCGACGGCCGCCGAACTCGGCGCCGCCGCCCACCGGATCTGCCCGTACTCCAAGGCCACGCGCGGCAACATCCCCGTGACGATCAACGCGACCGCGGCCGCCTGAGGGCCCGGACGCTCCGATCACACCCAAGGCGGCGGCCCGGGTCGCCGGGGCCCGCCGTCACCCTCCGGAGTCTCTGATGCCGGACAGGTCTGCGCTGCGACGGCGGGTGCGGTTGACTGAAGATCTCCTGCCGTCCGCAGGCACCGCACCCACGGCCGAAAGCGAAACACCGTGACGATCGTCGCATACCAGGGTGAACCGGGGTCCAACTCGGCGACCGCCGCCCACGACCTGTATCCCGGATGCACCGAAGTGCCCTGCACGAGCTTCGAGCAGGCGCTGGACGCCGTGACGCTCGGCAAGGCCGACGTCGCGGTGATCCCGGTGGACAACTCCGCGGCCGGACGCGTCGCGGACGTGCACCACCTGCTCCCGGAGTCGGGCCTGTTCATGGTCGCCGAGTACTTCCTGGCCATCCGCTTCGACCTCATGGGCGTCCCCGGCACTTCCCTCGACGAGGTGGAGTGCGTACGCAGCCATGTGCACGCCCTGGGCCAGTGCCGCAAGGTGCTGCGCGAGGGCGGCTGGCGCACGCTGGTCAGCGACGACACCGCGGGGGCGGCCCGCGAGGTCGCCGAGCTGGGCGACCGGCGGCACGCGGCGCTGGCACCGCCCGCCGCCGCGCGGCGCTACGGGCTCGAGGTGCTGCGCCCGGAGGTCGAGGACGACCCGGACAACACCACGCGCTTCGTCGTCCTCTCCCGGGACGCGGCCTTCTCGTCCAGCCCCGGCGAGCCCACGGTGACCAGCCTCTTCTTCAGCGTGCGGAACATCCCCAGCGCGCTGTACAAGGCGCTCGGCGGGTTCGCCAGCAGCGCCGTGAACCTCACCAAGATCGAGAGCTACCAGATGGGCGCGGGCCTGGGGGCCAGCCGCTTCTACATCGAGGTCGAGGGACACCCCGACGACGAGGGCGTCGCCCTGGCCCTCCACGAACTGCGCTTCTTCTCGTCCGAGGTGCGCGTCCTCGGCGTGTTCCCGGCCCACCCCCACCGACTCAGGGAACGCACCGCGTAGGACGTACCGCCCGCACGCCTCGTGCGCGGGGGCCTGCATACGCGTGCGGCCGGGCCCCTCACCGGAGCGAGGGGACCGGCCGCACGGGTGGTACCGGCCGGGCCGTCAGGCCTGACTGCGCCTGGGCAGCCGCCAGCCGGGGCGTACGAAGTGGCAGGTGTAGCCGTCCGGGTAACGCTGGAGGTAGTCCTGGTGCTCGGGCTCGGCCTCCCAGAAGTCGCCGGCCGGGACGACCTCGGTGACGACGGCACCCGGCCACAGTCCGGAGGCGTCGACGTCGGCGATGGTCTCCTCGGCGACCCGCTTCTGCTCCTCGTCGAGGTAGAAGACGGCGGAGCGGTAGCTGAGGCCTATGTCGTTGCCCTGCCGGTTCTTCGTGGTCGGGTCGTGGATCTGGAAGAAGTACTCCAGGATCGTGCGGTAGTCGGTCCTGGCGGGGTCGAAGGTGATCTCGATCGACTCGGCGTGCGTGCCGTGGTTGCGGTAGGTCGCGTTCGGCACGTCACCTCCGCTGTATCCGACCCGGGTGTCCAGGACACCGGGGAACGTCCGGACCAGCTCTTCCATGCCCCAGAAGCAGCCGCCCGCGAGCAGCGCCTTCTCCTCGCTGTGGCTCATGATCTGCCACCTTTCTTCTGTGATACCTGTGTGGTCACTCGCCGTGCACGAGCTGGATCAGGTTGCCGCAGGTGTCGTCGAGCACGGCGGTGGTGACCGCGCCCATCGTCAGCGGCTCCTGGGTGAACCGGACCCCGAGCTTGCTCAGCCGGCCGAACTCTTCCTGTACGTCGTCCACGGCGAAGGAGGCGGCCGGGATGCCGTCCTGGACGAGCGCCGTCTTGTACGGCTGCACCGCGGGGTGGCCCGAGGGCTCCAGCAGCAGTTCGGTGCCGTCGGGGTCCTCCGGCGAGACCACGGTCACCCACCGGGCCCCGCCCATCGGGATGTCGTGCTTCTGCTGGAAGCCCAGCACGTCGGTGTAGAAGCGCAGGGCTGTCTCCTGGTCGTCTACGAAGACGCTGGTGAGGTGGATCCTCATGGGGTGCTCTCCGGTGCGTCGGGCCTGAGCCATCGGGTCGCGATGCGCTCGAGGGGTTCGGTGTTCAGGTCGTGGAACTTGTAGCGGCCCTCGCGCCGGGAACGGACCAGGCCCGCGGACTCCAGTACGGCCAGGTGCTGGCTTATCGCCTGGCGCGACAGCCCCGTCCCGTGCCTGGTCACCAGCCGGGTGCAGATCTCGAACAGGGTCTGACCGTCGCGTTCCACCAGCTCGTCGAGGATGTGCCGCCGGGTCGGATCGGCCAGCGCCTTGAAGACGTCCTCCGCCATACTCCCCACCATAGGCAAGCCCCGACTTGCCTATCAAGTCGGACACCGCCACCTGGCGCCCACCCGCCATCCACGGCGCCCGCACGCCGCCGCCGGACGGCTCAGCCGCCCCCGGCCTCCCGCGCCACCGCCTCCAGCCGACACCGGTGCCTCTCCCACCAGGCCTGGTCCCGGTCCGGCAGAGTGTCCTTGCCCCGCACATGCCCGGCGGTCCCGTCGACGAGCTCGCGCACGATGTCGGCGTGCCCCGCGTGCCGCTGGGTGTCGGAGAGGACCCGCACCATGATGTGGTGCAGGGTCACCGTCCGCCGCTCCGCCGGCCACCACGGGACATGACCGATCGCGTCGAGCTCCAGCGCCCTGACCGTGGCGTCGGAGTGCGCCCACGCCCGTCGGTACAGCCCGACGATGTCCTCGCGCGACTCCTCCGCCGTTGCCCACATGTCGGCGTTGGGCTCCGCGTCCCGCGTGTACCACCAGGCGGGCGGCTCCTCGCCGTCGAAGTACGGTCGCCCGAAGGTGTCGCCGAAGTACCCCAGCTCCACCCCGGCGACATGCTTGACCAGACCCAGCAGGTTCGTGCCCGTCGGAGTCAGCGGGCGCCGGACGTCGTACTCCGACAGCCCTTCGAGCTTCCACAGCAGGGCGTCCCGCGCCTCTTGCAGATAACGGAGGAGGTCCGCCTTCGGACTCGGCTCGGCCATGCCGGGCAGTCTGCCAGACGGGCGCGAAGCCGCCCGTGGCCGTGCCTCTCCCTCGCGGCACCCACGGCTACTCGGGCAGCGGGCGGTCCTGGACCACGTACTTCACGACGAGGGTGGAGGTCAGGCGTTGGGCGCCGGGGAGGCGGGCCAGGTGGTCGTCGTAGAGCCGCTGGTTCCCGCAGTTCGTCCGCCCCGCGGGCGGCCGGCCGGTGGCCGCGCGGACGGGGCTGCTCGGCGCGCTGCACATGACCGCCTGCGCCGTCGTCCACCCCGGTGTCGGCGTGCTCGCCCGCACCGTGCTGAGGACCCGGCCCCCGGCGGCCCGTGCCGTCACCCGGGCCTGCGGTGTCATGATGATCGCCATCGGCGGCTTCCTGCCGGCGCAACGCCTGACCGGCTGACGGATCCGCCCGGCCCTACGCGAAGGAGCGCACGTGGAACACCCGGAGGACGAGACGCGGTCGGGACGGACGCGGTTGGAACAGGCCGCCCCCGAGGTGCAGAAACGCATCCAGGAGAGTTTCGGCCGGCAGGGGCTGATGACCCACCTCGGCGCCCGGATATCACACATCGGCCCCGGCCGCGTGCACATCACGCTCCCGAGCCGCCCCGAGGTGACCCAGCAGCACGGCTACGTGCACGCCGGGGCCACCAGCGCCGTCGCGGACAGCGCCGGTGGCTACGCCGCCTACACGCTGTTCCCGGAGGACAGCGACGTGCTCACCGTCGAGTACAAGATCAATCTCCTCGCGCCCGCGGCCGGTGACCACATCGAGGCGATCGGGACCGTCCTGAAGTCGGGCCGCACCCTGACGGTCTGCGGGCTCGAGGTCTTCGCGGTCCGGGACGGCCGCCGCAAGCTGGTCGCCAACGGACAGCAGACGCTGATCCGGGTGAACAGGCCCGAGCAGTGACCGCCCGGGCCGACGGCTGGGCGGTTCAGTCCCGGGAGTTGCCGAACAGGAGGCGGTAGCCGATCAGCAGCACCAGCGAACCGGCGATCGCCGCGCCCCAGGTGTAGAGGTCGAAGAAGTGCTTCTCCACCGGGCGGTCGAGGAAACGGGCGGAGAGCCAGCCGCCGACGAAGGCACCCGCGACGCCGATGAGCGTGGTGCCGATCAGACCGCCCGGGTCGCGGCCGGGAAGCAGCACCTTGGCGATGGCTCCGGCGAGCAGTCCGAGAATGATCCAGCCGATGATGCCCACGGTGTTGTCCTCCGCTCGGAAAAATCTTCCATAAAACTTGCTTGTTTGCGCAAGCCTAGATGCGGAACGGTGCCGGAGCCATCCTTGTCGATCATCGACGAGGAACCGGTGGCCATCTGTCACACGCTCATGACATTCGCACCGGCACCTACACTTGTGGGCGCACGGGCGTCGGCCGATGGAACCGGGCGGGACGGGAGAGGGCTGTGACGGAGAACGCGGGTGGCTACGAGGACCCGCCTGCCGAGGTGCTGGCGGAGGCCGCCGCCGCCTTCGGGCTGCTCGCCTCGTCGGCCCGGCTGCATCTGATGTGGGCGCTGTCGCAGACCGAGAGCGACGTCACGCACCTCGCGGACCGGGTCGGCGGCGCACTGCCCGCGGTCAGCCAGCACCTGGCCAAGCTGAAGCTCGCCGGGCTCGTGCGCTCCCGCCGCGAGGGCCGGCGGCAGATCTACTACATCGACGACCCCGACGTCGTGACGCTGGTGCGGGTCATGGTCGGTCAGCTGACCGCCCGCTCGCAGCACGCCGCCGCGCCGGTACGGCGGCTGCATGGAACCGGTGGCTGAGGCTGCCCCGCACTCGGTACGGGACCCGGGGCCGCGGTCGGCGGACACGCCCGCGTCCGCGGCGGCCGACGGCCCCGGCATCGTCGAGGCGCCCGCCGCGGGCCGCCCGGCGCCGACCGTCCTCGAAGTACTGCGCCGGCTGGACGGCGGACCGCGCGGCCTGACGGAGGCGGAGGCCGAGCAGCGCCAGTCCCGCTTCGGCGCGAACGACCTCCCGGCCCGGCACGAGGCCCGCTGGTCCCGGCTCTTCGTGCGCAGTCTGCGCGATCCGTTCACCGCGGTCCTGCTCTGCCTCGGGCTCGTCTCGGCGCTCGTCTCCTCCTGGGGGACCGCCGCGGTGATCTCCCTCCTCGTGGCGGTGAGCTGCGTGCTGCGCGCGTCCGGGGAGCACCGGGCCGACCGGTCGACGGCCGCGCTGCGGAGCCTGGTGGCCACCACCGCCACCGTGCTGCGCCGCCCACACGAGGACGCGCGGGCGGTACCCCGCGAGATACCCGTGGCGGAGCTGGTCCCCGGCGACGTGCTCCGCCTCGGTCCGGGCGACCTGGTGCCCGCGGACGTACGGCTGCTGCGGGCGCACGGGCTGACCGTGCACCAGTCCGCGCTGACCGGGGAGTCGGCCCCCGTCCCGAAACACGCCGACGACGACCGGCCCGCCCGCGGCGGCCAGGACCCGGCGGGGCCGTTCGAGCGGCCGCAGTGGTGTTTCCAGGGCAGCAGTGTCACCGCCGGGAGCGCCACCGCGGTCGTCACCGCGACCGGACCGCACACCCGCTTCGCCGCCGCCCACGGCCGTACGTCCGGGCCCCCGCGGGCGAGCGCCTTCGACCGCTCGGTCCACGGCATCTCCTGGATCCTGATCCGGTTCATGCTGCTGACGCCGCCGCTGGTGCTGATGGCCAACGCGGCCCTGCGCGGCCGCGGCCTGGAGACGCTGCCGTTCGCCGTCGCGGTCGCCGTCGGACTGACCCCGGAGATGCTGCCGGTCCTCGTCACCCTGTGCCTGGCGCGCGGGGCGTCGCTCCTGGCCCGCACCCACGGCGTGATCGTCAGACGGCTGCCCGCCCTGCACGACATCGGCGCCGCCGATGTGCTGTGCCTGGACAAGACGGGCACCCTCACCCAGGACCGGCCGGTCGTCGACCGCGCCCTCGGCCCGGACGGCAGCGACGCCGCGGACGTGCTGCACTGGGCCGCCGTGAACGCGTGGTGGACCCTCCAGCTCGCCGACCTCCCGCAGCCCGACGCCCTCGACGAGGCGATCCTCGACGCGGCCGACGAGGACGCGCTGACGGCGTACGACGGGACGGCGGCGGTGCCCTTCGACCCGCTGCGCCGCCTCACCACCGCCGTCGTCCGCACCCCCGGCCGGCTCGGCCGGCACACCCTGGTCACCAAGGGCGACGTCGACGCCGTACTGGAGCGCTGCGTGCTCGCGGACGACGAGCGCGAGCGGCTGCGCGGCCTCGCCGCCCGGCAGGCCGCCGACGGTCTGCGGGTGCTGGCGGTCGCCACCGCCGACCGTCCCGCCCGCACCCGCGACTACACCCCCGCCGACGAACGCGGCCTCACCTTCCGCGGTCTGCTCACCCTGCGGGACGCGCTCGCCCCCACGGCCGCGGAGGCGCTGCGGGTCCTGACCGACCGCCGCGTCACCGTGAAGGTGCTGACCGGCGACCACCCGGGCACCGCCGTCCGCGCCTGCCGCGACCTGGGCGTCCCCGTGGCCGAGGACGCCGTCCTCACCGCGGCCGACCTCGAGGGGCTCACCGACTCCGAGCTCGCCCGCGCCGCCCGCCGTACGACCGTCTTCGCCCGCTGCACGCCGGAGCACAAGACGCGGGTCGTACGGGCGCTGCGGGCGGACGGGCACACCGTCGGCTTCCTCGGCGACGGCGTCAACGACCTGCCCGCCCTGCGCGCCGCCGATGTCGGCATCGCGCCGCGGGACGCCGCCGACGTCTCCCGGGAGAGCGCCGACGTGGTGCTCGCGGACAAGGACCTCACCGCGATCGCGCACGCCATCGCCGCGGGCCGGTACGCGGGCGGCAACATCGCCACGTATCTGCGGGTCACGCTCTCCTCCAACCTCGGCAACGTGATCGCGATGCTCTCCGCGGGCCTGCTCCTGCCCTTCCTGCCGATGCTCCCGGCGCAGGTCCTCGCCCAGAACCTGTGCTTCGACGCGGCGCAGCTCGCCTTCGCCCGGGACCGCCCGGACCCCGGGGTGCTGCGCCGTCCGACCGTGCTGCGCCCAGGGGACCTGCTGCGCTTCATCGGCGGCTTCGGCGCGCTCAACGCGGTCGCCGACCTGCTGACCTTTGGTGTGCTGGCGCTTGCTCTGCACGGTCCGGGGACCGGGGACGACGAGGCGGTGTTCCACTCCGGCTGGTTCACCGAGAACCTGCTGACCCAGGCGCTGGTCATGCTGCTGCTCGGCGCCGGCCGCCGCACGGCCGAGCGCCGCTCGCCGACCCCGGTCACCTGGGCCGCGCTCGTCCTGACCGCCATCGGCCTGGCGCTGCCGCTCTCGCCCCTCGGCCCGCTGCTCGGCCTCACCGCGCTGCCCGCCGGCTACTACCTCATGCTCACCGCCGTCCTCGCCCTGTACGCCGTGGCCCTCCTGGCGGCGCGGCGGCGGTACCGGCGGCATCACCCCGCTTAACATTTGCTAGATTACGCAATTAAGCAACTGAAGTGGGCGCACGAGCCGGGGTGCCCGTGCCCCCTTCCGGCTGCCCGCACACCGCCGCGCATGCCCTGCCGCACCCCCGACGGTCAGGTCTGACGGGCCTGACCGTTGTGAGGAGTGGGAGATGAGCGATCTGCCGGACGGTGCGGGCGGCCGGGCCGCGCGCAGAGCGGCCACCCGCACGCGCGGCGGGAAGCGGGGCGGCCGCGGCGGGCCGGCCAGGCCCGGCGGATCGGCCAGGCCCGGCAGGGCGGCCGGGCGCGGCAAGCCTGCCGGACGCGGCAAACGGCTGCTGAAGATCACCGGAATCTCCCTGGCCCTGCTGATCCTGGTCACGGCCGGGGCCGGCTGGTGGCTCTACCATCACCTCAACGGCAACATCCACAGCGTCTCGCTCGACGGCAAGGGCGGCACCGAGAAGGCGGACGCGTTCGGCCGCACCCCGATCAACATCCTGGTCATCGGCTCCGACGGCCGCACCAGCGAGGCGGACTGCAAGCTGGGCGGCGGCTGCGCCGAGTCCGGCGTGCAGACCGTCGGCAACGCGGATGTGCAGATGGTGGTGCACATATCCGCCGACCGCTCCAACGCCACCATGATGAGCATCCCGCGCGACACCATGACCGACATCCCGGCCTGCGAGGACAAGGCGACCGGAAGCTCCACGCCCGGCTTCCACGGCCAGATCAACGGCGCCCTCCAGTACGGCCCCGCCTGCCAGGTGGCCACCGTCCACCAGCTCACCGGCATCCCGATCGACCACTTCGTACAGCTCGACTTCTCCGGCGTGGTCAAGATGTCCGACGCGGTCGGCGGCGTCTCGGTGTGCGTCAGCGACGACGTCTACGACACCTACTCGCACCTGAAGCTGTCCGAGGGCACGCACACGCTCAAGGGCGAGGCCGCCCTGCAATTCGTCCGCTCCCGGCACGGCTTCGGAGACGGCAGCGACATCGGCCGCACCGTCTCGCAGCACATCTTCCTCAGCGCGATGATGCGCAAGTTCAAGAGCGCGGGCACGCTCACCGACCCCACCGCGGTCTACAAGCTCGCCGACGCCGCCACGAAGGCACTGACCGTGGACGACGGCCTCGGCACCGTGAAGAAGCTGGTCGCGCTGGCCGCCGATGTGAACAAGGTGCCCGCGGACCGGATGACCTTCACCACCATGCAGACGGCTCCCGACCCTTCGGACAGCAACCGGGTGGTGGTCGGCGCGGGTGCCGAGTCCCTGTTCTCGACCATCGCCAACGACCAGTCGCTGACCACGAGTTCGGGCAAAAAGTCCTCGGCGGCCGCCGAGGCGACGGCCTCTGCCGCTCCCACCGCCGGCGCCTCGGCCGTGGACACCTCCCGGATCAGCGTGACGGTGGAGAACGGCACCACGGTCACCGGCCGGGCCTCGGAGCTCGCGGACGCGCTCGTCGACCAGGGCTTCGGCTCGGGTACGAGCACGTCCAACGCCCCGAGCCCGTCGGCCACCACCACCCTGACCTACGGGGCCGGGCAGAAGGACGAGGCCACGGCCGTCGCCGAGGCCCTGGAACTGCCCTCGTCGCACCTGAAGCAGGGCGACGGCGACGGCCTGACCCTGGTGATCGGCGGCGACTGGCCCAGCGGCACGGCCTATCCGGGCAGCGCCTCCTCGCCCGCCCCGGCCGACACCGGGGCCGCCGTCTCCGAGGCCCACGCGTCCACCGCCGACGAGGCCGAGACGTGCGCCACGGTCAGCAAGTACAAGACGGTCAGCCTCGACGGTGTCCCGATGACACCGGCCCAGGCGTACGCCGCCGCCGGGGACAAGCCCGACTCGGACGACTGATCCGGGCGGCTAGAGTTAGACAGTTGCGCAAAGCCGCAAGTAACACATCCCATAGCGTCCCCACGAGAGAACGCTCACGGAACGGAAGGCGGGCAAGATGCTTCGCAACGGACTGGAACCCTGGCATCTGCTGATCGTGGCGATCGTCATCATCGTGCTGTTCGGCTCGAAGAAGCTGCCGGAGGCCGCCCGGGGCCTCGGCAGGTCGATGCGCATCCTGAAGAGCGAGACCAGGGCGATGAAGGACGACGAGGCCGCGCGGACCGCCACGGCGTCCGGGACCGAGGGCACGGCCGGTACCCCCGGGACCGAGGGCACGGCCGGTACCCCCGGGTCCAAGGGCACGGCCCGTACGGACCGCGGCGCGATCCGCACCGGCCACTCCGACTGACGGCGGTCCCGGTCAGGGGCTCGCCGCGTCGAAGTCGTAGCGCAACGGCTCGCTGCGGACGCGGACGTCGCGCCGGTAGATGTACAGCGCTTCCGCGCGTACGCCTTCCGGCGGGGCCTCCACCTCGCAGCGGCACGTCACCTGGATCACCCCGGGCCGGTCGCCGACCCTCATCCGCACCCCGTCCGCGGGCCCTCCGCCGAGGACCGCCGTTTCCCACGTCGTCGCCTGTTCGATCTCCATGCCGACAGTTTACTGATTGCGCAACTGTGCACCTTGCTCTGAGCGCCTCGCCCTGCACCTTGGCCTGCCGGCCTCAGCCCGCCCCGGTTCGCCGGCGGGCCCGCCGTATCTCCCGGTCGACCGCCCAGGCGTCGGCGACCGGACCGAGGTGGCCGAGCTTGTCGGGGTTGATGACCGTACGGATGGTCTGGATCTGCCCGTCGAGCACGTCGAGCGCCAAGGCGTGGAGCACCTTGCCGTCCCGGTCGCGGGAGATGGCGCCGGGCTGGCCGTTGACCTCGTGCGCCTCGAAGGTGACCTCGGCCTCGGCCATGTGCCGGAAAGCGGAGGCGAGCAGCCGGGCCACGTTCTGGGCACCGACGACGGCCCTGGCCAGTTGCGGCGCCTTGCCGCCGCCGTCCCCCACCATCCGCACGTCGGCGGCCAGCAGTCGCTGGAGTGCGCCCACGTCGCCGTCCTTCAGCGCGTCGAAGAACCGTGAGGCCAGCTCCTGCCGCTCCCGGCGGTCCGCCTCGAAGCGGGGCCGCCCGGCGTTCATGTGCCGCCGGGCCCGCGCCAGCAGCTGCCGGCACGCCGCCTCCGAGCGCCCCACCGCCTCGGCGACCTCGCCGTACCCGAAGCCGAACACCTCCCGGAGCACGAACACCGACCGTTCCAGCGGGCTGAGCCGTTCGAGCAGCAGCAGCGCCGCCATCGACACCGAGTCGGCCAGCTCCGCCGAGCGCGCCGGGTCCTCGTACGGGTCGCTGAGCAGGGGCTCGGGGAACCAGGGGCCGACGTACTCCTCCCGCCGCACCCGGGCGGAGCGCAGTACGTCGATGGACAGGCGTGTGACCGTGGCGGACAGGTACGCCTTGGCCGACACGGGGCGGGTCGCCGAGCCGTCGTAGCGCAGCCAGGTCTCCTGCACCGCGTCCTCCGCCTCGCCCACGCTGCCCAGGATCCGGTAGGCGATCGAGAACAGCAGCGGCCGCAGCTCCTCGAACTCCTCGATCTTGCTCACGTCTGGCATCCCCTCTGAGTTCTGAAGTGTCAGTGGAACTGTCCGGGCTCGTAGTCGCCGCCCGGCTGCTGGGCGATGATGTTCAGCCGGTTCGCCGCGTTCATGAAGGCGATCATCATCACCAGGGCGGCGAGCTGCTCGTCGTCGTAGTGCTTGGCGGCCCGCGCCCACACATCGTCGCCGACGCCGGGGGCCGCGTCCGCCAGCCGGGTCCCCTGCTCCGCCAGTTCGAGCGCGGCGCGCTCGGCCTCGGTGAAGACGGTGGCCTCCCGCCAGGCCGCCACCAGGTGCAGCCGTACCGGGGTCTCACCGGCAGCGGCGGCGTCCTTGGTGTGCATGTCGATGCAGGCGGCGCAGCCGTTGATCTGGCTCACGCGCAGCGCGATCAGTTCCGCCGTCGCGGCCGGCAGCGGCGCCTCCTTGAGGGCCCGGCCCGCCGACAACAGATGCTTGACGGCCTTGCCGGTGGCCGGGGCGGCGAAGTAGTCGAGTCGCGCGTTCATGGTGCACTCCTTCGTGTTCGTCGGTGCCTACGCTCCCGAGACGAGACAGCGCGCCGCCCTGTGACATGACGAGATGCGTCCGGTGCCGCGGGAGCGGCAGGATGCCGGCGTGACCGAGTTGCCGACCGACGCCGTCCCGCCCCGTTCCGTGCTCGACGCCTTCGGTGTGGCGGGCAGGCCCGTCCCGCTCGACGGCGGCCAGGGCCGGAGCGTGCTCGTCGGCGGGTACGTGTTCAAGCCGGCCGACGGGCCCGAGGACGAGACCGAGTGGGCGACCGCCCTGTTCGAGGGGCTGGCGCCGGACAGCGGCCTCCGCGTGCCACGACCGCTGCGGGCCATGGACGGGCGGTGTGCCGTGGACGGCTGGACCGCGGGCGGGTTCCTGACCGGCCGGACCGGTCCGCGCGGGCACTGGGCCGGTGTGCTCGCCGCGGGCCGCGCCTTCCACGCCGCCCTGCGGCACTCGCCCCGGCCCGGCTTCCTGGACCGGCGGACCCATCCGTGGGCCGTCGCCGACCGCGTCGCCTGGGGCGAGCAGGACGTCGGCGTGCTCGACGGCCTCGCCGCGCCGTTCGCGACACTGCTGGAGCTGCGGCGCCCGGTGGACCAGTCCACGGCACAGCTCGTCCACGGGGACCTCGCGGGCAATGTGCTCTTCGCGCCCGGCGAGCCGCCCGCCGTGATCGACTTCTCGCCGTACTGGCGGCCACCGGCGTTCGCCGAGGCCGTCGCCCTCATGGACGGCCTGCTCTGGTACGGCCTGCCGCCCGGTCTCCTGACGGCCGGCGGCACCTCCGCCCGGCCCCCGACCGCCGCCCCGCACCCCGACCGGCATCAACTGCTCCTGCGCGCACTGCTGTTCAGGCTCGTCGCGTACAGCGAGCTGGTCAGGTCGTCGGGGCGGCCGGTGACCGGCGAGGCGGAGCGTTACGCGCGTGCGGCCGACGTCGTGGCTCGGATGCGGCCGACGTCGTAGCTCGGAGGGGGTGCCGGTGATCGGCGCGCGGGTGCGGCGGGCAGGCGTGGGGCGGGCGGACGTCAGATGTCCGATGCCTGTGCGGCGTGAGGGCGCCGCCCCTCCAGGCCACCGGCTTCGGCATCTCGGGTCTGCTGCCGCGCTGCATCGGCGGCCACTTTCCCACCGCGGGCCGCAGCGCCGCGCTGGGCTTCACCTACAACGTGGGTGCCCTCGGCGCCCACCTCGCCTCCGGCATGGACCTGGGGACGGGCGCCGGCGGTCCTCACCTTCGCGGGCACGGTGATCGTGGTGCTGCTGGTCGGCTTCGACGTACCGGCCCGGCTCAACCGATTGACGGACCCGGACCCGACGGAGGACCACCTGGCCGCACCCGTGGCGGACATCCCGCGGCAGACACCGCAACGCAGCCAACTCCCGTAACGTGCCCGGTGATTCCGCCGTCCGCCGCCGCATCCGAACCGGCTGACGCCCCGGCAATGGGGGTAGGAACCGGAAAGGTCGGCTCAGGAAGAGGGCGGATCACATGGACGAGGCTGCCAGGAACGACGACCAGCGCACCGACGGCCGGCTGGTCGGGGCGTCCAGGGCCTACGAAGGCGTCCCCGGGGACATCGCCCGGGCCCGCGCCACGGCCCGCGCCTTCCTGTCCCGGCTCCAGTCCGTGCACGGTCTGCCGGTCTCCGAGAGAGCGATGTACGTGGTGCAGCTCGTCGTCAGCGAACTGGTCACCAACGCCTGCAAGTTCGCGCCCGGCCCCTGCCTGCTCGACCTGGAGCTGCTCGCGGGCCGGGTCCTGGTCACCGTCTGGGACAGCGAGCCGGTCCTGCCCGTCGCCCGCGCCGCCGACCCCGGCCGGGTCGGCCAGCACGGCCTGGCCATCGTGATGGCCGTCTGCCAGAGCTACGAGGTGCACCGGGAGCCGGTCGGCAAGCGCACCACGGCCGCGGTCGTCCTCGCCGACGACCTGGCGGGCGACACGGCCGGCCGCCCGCCGCCCTGAGCCGGACGCGTTCTTGACGCGTCACAGGAACCGGGGGTGCCCAGGGTTGAGTTCGCCGGAGCCGGAGCCGGAGCCGCTGCCCGTGCCGGTGTCCGGATCCGGGCAGAGCGGTCCGCTCGGCAGGTCGACCGGCAGCCCCGCGGCGGCGGACGGTTCGCGGTAGCCGATGACGGCGCAGAGGTCGTCGCGCCACACGTCGGGGTCCAGGCGGAGCGGGGCGCTCTGACCGTCGCTGTCGACGTACAGCAGGGTCCGGCCGTCGCGCGAGACGGCCTGGAAACCGTACGGCTGGTACTGCGAGCGTGTCTCACCGAGGTCGTAGAGGTCCTCCTCGCCGGCCGGCACGCCGAGCCGGTAGAGGTGGATCAGACCGTGGCTGGCCAGCAGGAACGTGTTCGGGCTTGGGAAGGTGAGGGCGAACTGCGAGCTGCTGTCCCCCAGCCCGACGGGTCCGAGGACCTTGCGCAGCGGTTCGTGCCGCCACAGTTCGACCGCGCCGCCCCGGCGCAGCAGCGCGAAGTACCGGCCGTCGTCGGTGAATCCCACCGTGTTGGTGTCCGTGCCCGTGGCCAGCCTGGCTTCGGTGCGGCCGTCGGCCAGGTCGACGACGCGCACGTCCCGTTCGCCCCAGACGGCGATCGCGACCCGGCCGGGTTCGGGGTAGCGCGTCACCATGAGGCCCGGCACGCCGTCGGCCCAGGTCGGGTGCAGGACCTTGGCGTCGTAGCGCGCGAGTTGCCGTCCGGTGGACGTGTCCCAGCGCTGGATCACCGTGCCGGAGATCGTGACCAGGCTCCCCGACCGCTCGAAGTAAAAGCCGAGATCGTTCTTGGAGTCGTCCGGCAGCGGAACCGCGGTGATCTCCCTGACCGGCTTGAGCGTGGCGACCGTACGGATCATGACGCGGTTGCTGGCGACCCGGTCCACCAGGTGTTTCCTGTCGTGGTCGAAGAGGATGAGGTCGCTCTCCCGCGGCTCCCAGTACGGCTTGGGACGGTTCACCTTGGCCTTGGCCATGGAGCCGCCGACGGCGAAGCGCGCGATGCGCGAGCCGTCCGACTGCACCACGATCATCTCGCGGCCGTCGTCGGTGAACGCCGTCGTACCGGCCGGGAGGATCCGGTTGGCTTGGGCGAGCCGGAGGTAGACCACCTGGTTCTTGCCCACGGTCACCAGAGCGGGCTGCCCGCCCACGCGCGCGAGCAGCGGGTACGGACTCAGCACGTCGTCGCGGAGGCGCCCGACGCTGGCCGCGATGGTGCGGTGGTCCAGGTCGATCAGGTTGTACCAGCCGTCCTCCCGGAGCGCGACGTGGCGGCCGGTGGTGTCGACGCTGATCATCGCTTCGCACGAGGTGAACCTCTCCGTGTAGCCGGCCGGTTCCTTCGACGGCGGTTCGTCCTCGACCGGCCGGCGCCGGACCGTCATGTCGTCACCGCGCTGCGTGCAGACCGCCACGGCCGTGCCGTCACCGGAGACCCGCACGTTCTGGTCGGTCCTGCCCCGCACCACCGTCCGGGTCCGGCCCGTGCTCCGGTCCACCGCCAGCACGCCGTATCCGGAGCCGTCCGAGGACGGGTCGGTGATCCTGGCGAGCAGCGTGCGGCCGTCGGGGGTGAGCCGGATGTCGTGCACCACCTCGGACGGTGCGTCGGCACGCCCGTTGCGCGGGGCTCCGTCCGGCGCGTCCAGGTCCCACCAGAGCAGGTCTTCCCTGCCGAGGGCGACGGCCCAGCGGCCGTCCGCGGACAGCACCGCCCGATAGCCGTCGTAGGGCTGGTCGCCCGTACCGGCCACGGCGGGCAGCCGGTGCGCGCGGCCCAGCAGCTTCCCGGTGGCGCCCCGGTGGACGTCGTACCAGATCAACTCGCCGTTCAGGGCGAGGAATCCGGCCCGGCGGCCGTCGCCCGAGACCAGCGGGGACGCGATCTGCACGCCCTGGTCGATGCCCTGGCTGCGGGTCCGGCCGCCGGTGGCGTGCGTGTAGACGGTGGCCCGGCCGCCGGAGGACCTGGCGACCACCACGTCGCCGTCGAGACTGGCCTGCACGGCCGTGGCGTCGTCGGTCAGCAGGTTCCCGGCGCCGATGGGCGCGTCCTGCGGTCCGGTCAGGACACGGTCGGCGGCGTTGTTCGCCAGGTAGGCCCGCAGCAGTGCGTCCCGTGCCTCGCGCGTGTGCGCCGTACGGTACGCCGCGAGGGCGAGCTGCGCCGACAGCACGGGGTCGCCGTCGGCCTGGTCGGCGGAGTACTGGGCGAGCGCACGGGAGGCGGACTCCGCGGCGCGTTCGGCGCTGACGTGCCGGTAGTAGCCGAAGAGCGCGCCGAACACGAGCAGGAGCACGGTGACGAGGGCGAGCCCCGAGCGCAACGTACGGCGCTTGCGGGCGCGGGAGCGCTGGTGCGCGCGGCCCTGCTCCAGATAGGCGCGTTCGGCGTCGCCCAGGTCGGCTGAGCGCTCACGCAGCCAGGGTTCCGCGGTGGCCAGCGCGGCGGGGCCGGGCAGCAGGTCGGGGGTCCGCCCGCCGTGCTCGAAGCGGTCCAGGTCGTGCCGCAGCGTCTCCCGCCAGACCAGGAACGCCCGGTCCCCGGCCACCTGGTCGGCCAGCCGCCGCCAGCCGCCGATCAGTGCCTCGTGGGCGAGTTCCACCGTCTCGGCGCCCTCGGGGCTGTGCCCGGTGACCAGCAGCCGGGTCTCGGCGAGCCGCTGCGCGATCCGCCACTGACCGGCGTCGAGTTCGCCGCGCCCGGCCGGCCGGCGGACGGCCGCGCCGGCGCCGGGCGGGATCCGGATCAGCGTGGCGAGCAGCCGCCGGGCCGCCGGCTCGTCCGCCGCGGACACCCGCGCGGCCCACACCTTGTCGGCGTGCCTGCCGAGGGCGCCGGTGACGCCGCCGAGCTCGTCGTACGAGCGGTGGGTGAGCAGGCCGCCGGTCTGCCGCAGCCAGAGCCGGTCGAGGGTGAAGCCGAGCAGGGGCAGGGCGCCGGGGGCGTCGCCGGTGTCGGCGAGGACGCGCTCGACGAGCCCGGACTCGTACCCGACACCGGGGACCGCTGCGACCGGGGCCGTGACGATCTCCCGGAGCTGTCCCGGCTCCAGCGGTCCGAGCGCGTACAGGCCCCGGCGGAGCACAGGTCCGGTGGCGGGGTGTGCGAGGGCGTCCTCGAGGAAGTCTGCACGCAGGGTCGCGAGGACGTGCACGGATCGCGGGAGCCCGTCGCCGAGGAGCACGGCCGCCAGTTCGGCCGCGGTCCCGGGCGCGGCACCGAACGCCTCTTCCAGCTGGTCGACGACGATCAGCAGCCGGTCGCGTTCCTCGCGGTGCAGGACCCGGGCGACGACGTCGGGCAGGCCGCCCCGCGCCAGCAGCCCGGTGATCTTCGGCAGCACGGCGAGCCGGGCGGTCTCGGAGAAGTCCGGTTCGAGCAGGGGCAGCAGGGCGGCGGCGAGCGCGGCGGTGGGGCCGCTGCCGGAAGCGGGCCGCAGCACTGCCACCGCGAAGCCCTCGGCGCGCAGCCGCGGCACGACTCCGGCCAGCGTGAGCGAGGACTTGCCGCAGCCCGAGGGGCCGACCAGGCAGGTCCAGGTCCGCCCTGTCACCTGTTCCGCCAGCTCCGCGCTCTCCGTCTCCCGGCCGTGGAAGAGAGCGGCGTCGGTCTCACGGAAGGCGGCCAGGCCCCGGAACGGCGACGGCGGCGAGGTGAGCGCGCGCAGTTCGGGGCGGACGGCGAGGAGCGTGTCGGTGGGGATCAGATAGCTGGCCGGCGGTTCGCCCGCCTCGGCCACGGTGATCATGCCGACCACGCCGCCGAGTTCGTCGTCCCACACGGGGCCGCCGCTGAAGCCGCCGGTGACCCGGTACCCGCCGCCCGCCGCGAGGTCGGCCTGCACCCATCCGCCGGCCTGCCGGGCGCGCAGCACCCCCGAGTGCCAGGCCCCGCCCGGCCGCCCGGCGGGGAACCCGAAGGCGCGCGCCGGATGCCCCCAGGTGTCGTCCGTCTCGACGAGCCGTACCGGCCGGGCCCCGGGCAGCGGCGACACCAGCCGCAGCAGCGCGATGTCGCCCGCGCCGCCGTCCTGCGCGGGCACCCAGTGCACGACGCGGGCGTTCGTACGGGGTCCGGTCCCGTTTCCGGCGCCGGGCACGGGGGTGCCGGCGGACGTGTCGGCGGGCGCCCGCGCCAGGGGCAGGTCCACGACGACCTCCGCGGCGGCCGGCAACGGCCCGCCGTCCGGCAGGCCGAGCGCCGCGGTCACGACGTGCGCACAGGTCAGCGCGAGCTCGTCGGTGACGAGGAAGCCCACGCCGCGGGGGGCGCCGTGCGCGTCCGCGATCCGCAGCAACGCCGCGCCCAGTGCGGCGGGCCCCGGGCTCACGCCGGGCCCCGGCCCCGGTCCCGACTCCTGCCCCGCCCCCGGCCCTGCGCTGTCCGAGCGGCGCGCGGGGGTGGTCATGCGGGACTGGCGGGGGTGGCGGGAGGTACGGGAGGTACGGGGTCGCCCCCGGACGCCGACGCGTCTCCCGTCGCCCGCTGGTCCCAGGTCAGCCGTACCGCGAAGTTGGCCTGGGCAGAGGTGCTGCTGATCACCACGTCGGCCTCGGCGGAGAGGGAGAGGCCGAACTCCAGGGAGATCTCGTCGGGGCCGCGCGCCATCCCGCGGAAGGTGTCCACGAAGTTCCCGGCCACCGGCCGCACCGCGGCGAGGAGTTCGCCGAGGGACCGGGTGCCGCGTGCCACCACCTGTCCCGGCCGCGCGACCTGGACCAGCCCGTCCCCGGGCCGCTCCTCGATCGCCACCTTGACGGTCCGCCCCGGCTGCCCGTCCGGCCCGTCCGGCCCGTCGAGCGGCAGTTCCACCAGATACACCACGCGTGCGGTCCCCCTACTGGCCGCCCGTCCGGGCAGCCCCCCTGTGCACGATGCCCCACACGGGTCCCCATGACTCCCGTGACCACAACTCCCTTACGTTCCCGCCTACTTGCCGTACGTCCTACGTGCCGTACGTCCTACGTGCCGTACGTCCGCTTCCAGCGTGCGCGGTGGCGGGCGTCCCCCTGGCCGGAGCCGTTGAGCGCCATCAGGGTCACCAGTGAGGTGCCGTTGTTCCACAGTCCGAGGTGGTCGCGGTGCACGGCGAGGATGCCGTTGCCGGCCGCGAAGGCCTCGGACTGCCGGCTGAAGCGGCTCGTCGTCACGAAGACCGCGACGTCGGCGCCGAAGTGGACGCGCGCTCCCAGCAGGTCCCGCAGCTCGCGGCCCGCGACGGTCCTGGCGGGCGCGTAGCGCTTGCACTGGACGACCATGGAGCGCCCGTCGGGCAGCCGTCCGACGACGTCCGCCCCGTTGTCGCCGGAACCGCCGACCGTACGGACTCCGGTGCAGCCGTCCCTGCGGCACAGGTCCGCGACGACCTCCTCGAACTCGCCGCCGGACAGGACGTCGATCCCGGCGAGGGTGCGGTGCCCGTCCCGCACCGCCTCCCGGCGCCGCCAGGCGCGGTCACGGTCGCGCAGCAGCCGGTCGGTGCGCCACAGCCGGTGGCCCGCCCAGCCGGCCCCGACGGCCGCGACGACCACCGGTCCGGCCAGGACGTACGGCCAGAGGGACGGTCCCGCCGACGCCAGGAGCACCGCGAGGAGCAGGCCGCCCGCGAGCACCGCGGTGCGCCGGTTCGCCGCCCGCCCGCGCGCGGCGCCCCTCTGCCTGCGCGCGACGGACTTCCTGCGCGCGGCAGCCCTCCTCCGTGCCGCCGCCTTCTTGCGGGCCGCCGGTTTCCGTCCGCGCCGAGCAGCCATCGCGTCCCCCTTTGCCGTCCCCTTCCCGGCAGTCTGGGCGCCGCGGGGCGGAGTGAGAAGGAGGCATCCAGGCCATGGCCGGAAGGCGGCGGCCTCCGCCGTGGCGCGCGGGCTTGCTCCACTCCGGTTGCAACGGCGGAGCGGCAGTGTCACCGGCCCGTCGCGGCCGTTGGTCCGGGGAAAGGAGGCTTCCATGACCCGCTTCTCATGCCGCACCGCGCTCCGTGTCCTGACCACCGTCCTGGCGGTGGTGTCGGCGAGCGTCGTCCCGGCGGGCCCCGCGGCCCCGGCGGCGCCGCTGAGGGCCGAGACGGCCGTGGTGATCGACGGCTCCGGCTTCACGCCGCGGTCCGTGACCGTCCGTCCCGGTGACACCGTGCGGTGGACCAACGAGGACGACACCGAGCACAAGGTGACCTCGGACGGGGGCGACTGGGCCGGCGTACTGGCCCCCGGCACCAGTTACACCCGTGCCTTCCCGGCGAAGGGCAGGTTCGCCTACCACTGCACGGTCAGTCCGGACGCACCGGGCAGCGTCGTCGTGGAGTGAGACGCCGGGGCGGCACGGTCGCCGTCTCAACCGCCCCAGGGCGAGTCGTACCTGGCGGCCAGGGTCTCCGCGTCGTCGGCCGTGAGCAGCCGGATCTGCCGGGTGCCGAGGGCCAGCAGCAGGGCGGAGGTCTCCTCCAGCTCCACGGCCGTGTCGACGGCCGCCGCCATGCTGGCGCCCGCGACGACCGGCCCGTGGTTGGCGAGCAGGACGGCACGGAACGGGAACGGCAGCCGTTCCATGTCCTCGGCCTGTCCGGCGTCGCCCGGTGCCGCGTACGGCAGCAGCGGGGTCTGGCCGACGCGCATCACGAAGTACGGGGTCACCGGGGGTATCGCGGTGCGCTCGCTGTACGGCGGCAGGCAGGAGACGGCCGCCGCGTGCCGGGAGTGCAGGTGGACGACGGCGCGGGCGTCGGGGTTGCGCCGGTAGAACGCGGTGTGGAGGGGGAACTCCTTGGACGGCCGGGGCCCGTCGAGGTGCGCGCCGGTGAGGTCGAGGACGCTCAGTTTGTCGGGCGCGATGCGGGACAGGTCGGTGCCGGTGGGGGTGATCAGGACCTGCTCGCCGATGCGGACGCTCAGGTTGCCGGAAGAGCCGGGGCTGAGGCCCAGAGCGGCCAGGTGGGCGCCCGCACGGGCGAGTTCGTCACGCGGGTCGCTCATGTCAGGGCGCTCCAGGCTTCGGTGAAGATGTCGGTGGAGCCGAAGTTGCCCGACTTCAGGGCGAGGTCCACGGTGTGCGTACGGTCGCCGGAGCGGCCCTCGGCGCGGGCCCAGGTGACGCCGGGTGCGATGGGCGCCCCGATGCTCAGGCTGCGCACGCCGAGCGCGGTGACCACGGCGCCCGAGGTCTCGCCGCCCGCGACCAGCAGCCTGCGGGCGCCCGCGGCGACGAGCTGCGCGGCGCACGCGGCGAGGGCCTGCTCGACCAGTTCCGAGGCGGCCGGTTCGGCGTCCGTACCGGCGGGTTCCAGGTCGTCGAGGTCGCCGACGGCGTAGATCAGCGGTGGGCGGTGCGGGTCGTCCGCCCAGCAGGCGCGGGCGAAGGCGACGAGGCCGGCGACGGCGGCGTCCGGGTCGGCGCGCAGGGCGGCGATGTCGAGCTTGCGGTGCGGCAGGTGCGTACGGCCGTGGGCGACCTGGGCGCGGGTGGCGGCCGAGGCGCTGCCGGAGAGGACGGCGGCCGGGTCGCCGGGGCGCGAGGCGGGCCGGGCGCGGGCCTCGTCGGCGGCGGTGTGCGGGCCGGTGAGGCCGACGGCCAGGCCCGCGGCGCCGGTGACGAGTGCGTGGTCCGCGGTCGCGGCGGCGACGGTGCGCAGGTCGGCGTCCTCGGTGGCGTCGACCACGACGAGCGCGTCCGCCAGGTCGGGGGCGTTGAGGGCCGCGCGCAGCGCCGGTACACCGGCACGGACCACCTCGAGCGGCACGAGGCGGACGGGGTGGCCGGTCTGCGGCGTCAGCAGCCGGCCGACGTGGGCGTCGCGCATCGGGGTGAGCGGATGGTGGCGCATGGGGCTCTCGTCGAGGAGGTCGTCGTGGACGAAGAGCCGGCCGCGGTAGACGGTGCGTCCGGTGGCGGGGAAGGACGGCACGACGACGGCGCGGCGCTCGCCGAGCTCGCCGAGGAGGGCGTCGGTGACCGGTCCGATGTTGCCCCGCGGGGTGGAGTCGAAGGTCGAGCAGTACTTGAGGTAGAAGCGCGTGCAGCCGGCGGCGCGCAGGGCGCGCAGCGCTTCGAGCGAGGTGTGCACGGCCTCGTCCACGGGTGCCGTACGCGATTTGAGTGCGACGACCACCGCGTCGGCCTCGCCTGCGGCACTGTCGGCACCGTCGCCGGTGATGCTGTCGGGGCCGACGGTGACCACCGTGCGGTGGCCGCGGGCGACGAGCGCGGTGGCGAGGTCCGTCGCTCCGGTGAAGTCGTCGGCGATGGCACCGAGGGACGGCATCCGTTCTCCTTGCGTCGCTGCGACCAGGGCTCGAAGCCCTGCGTGTGAAAAAATGTTAACAGACTTTACGTTGGTGAGATTCGCTGATACATCTTGTTAACGAGCTCCTACGTTTGTCTCGGGTTTGTCGCTTCGTCGCCGAGTCCGCCGTGCCGGGAGCACCACACCGCATCGCGCTCGTCACCGAGCCACGAGCCCGTCATCGAGGAGGGGCCCATGAATCTGCACCACCTGTTCGCCGACACCGGCGACCGGACCGTGCGCTACGCACTGTCCGGAGCCGGAGGCGGATTCGCCCGGACGCTGCTGGCCCAGACCCGCCGCATTCCCCGGCTCTCCCCCGCGGTGCTCTGCGACCGGGACCTGCCGAGGCTGGAGGCGATGCTGCGCGAGCTCGGTCACACCCCGGACGAGCTGCGCGTCTGCGCCACGCCCGACGAGGTGGCCGCGGCGGTGGCCGGGCAGCGCGTCGCGCTCGTCGCGGACGCCTCGCTGATGTCCGCCGCCGACTGGGACATCCTGGTCGAGGCCACCGGCAGCCCGGCCGGGGGGTACGCCATGGCCCGTGACGCGCTGACCGCGGGCCGGCACGTGGCGATGGTCAGCAAGGAGGTCGACTCCGTCGCCGGACTGCACCTCGCCGACCTCGCCCGCGACAACGGCGTGGTCTACACGACCGCGGACGGCGACCAGCCCGCCAACCTGATCGGCCTGGTCACCTGGGCCGAGTTCCTCGGCCTCGACATCGTCGCCGTCGGCAAGTCCAGCGAGTACGACCTCGTGCTCGACCCGGAGGCGGGCACGGTCACCCAGCTCGACACGACGGTCCCCGCCCCCGGCCTCGCCGGACTGCTCGACCTCGGCGACGACGTGCGCGCCACCCTCGCCGCCCGCGCCGAGGCGGTCTCCGCGCTGCCGACCGGCGCCACCGCCGACTACTGCGAGATGGCCGTCGTCGCCACCAGCACCGGCTTCCGCCCCGACACCGAGCAGCTGCACTACCCGGTGGCCCGCATCGCCGAGCTCGCCGACGTGTACGCGCTGCGCGAGGACGGCGGTGTGCTGCACCGCACCGGCGCCGTCGACGTGTTCAGCGCGCTGCGGCTGCCCGGCGAAGCGTCGTTCGCGGGCGGCGTGTTCGTCGTCGTACGCACCGGTGACGAGGTGACCTGGGAGACCCTGCGCGGCAAGGGCCACGTCGTCAGCCGCGACGGCCGGTACGCCGCGATCTACCTCCCGTACCACTTCATGGGTGTCGAGACCCCGCTCTCGCTGCTCTCCGCGGTGCTCAAGGAGTGCCCCTCGGGCGGCACGGACCCCAAGGCCCACGCCGTGCTCGCCGGGCGCGCCCAGCGGGACCTGCCCGCCGGCACGGTCCTCGACATGGGCGGCCACCACCACGACGTCACCGGCGTCCAGGCCGTCCTGCTGCGCGACGAGGACGCACCCTTCGACACCGCCCCGCTCTACCTCGCGGCCCACGCGAGGCTGGGCCGGCCGGTCGCCGCGGGCGAGCTGATCAAGCTGTCCGACCTCGCGGACGCCGACCCCGGGCTGCTGGCCGCCTGGAACGCGGGCCGTGTCTCCCGCACGACCGAAGCCACCACGGAGGCCCAGGCATGAGTACCGATATCCAGCATCTGCTGCTGGGCGTCGCGGCCGTCGTCGTCCTGATCCTGCTGATCACCAAGGCCAAGCTGCACCCGTTCCTGGCCCTGGCGCTCGCCGCGATCGGACTCGGCCTGGCCGCCGGAATCGGCCCCGGCGCGACGGTCGAGCACTTCCAGGACGGCTTCGGCGACGCACTCAAGAGCACCGGCCCCACCATCGGCCTCGGCACGCTCCTCGGCGGCATCCTCCTCGGCTCCGGCGGCGCCGACCGGATCGCCACCGTGTTCATCGGGTCCCGCCCGGTCGTGTGGATCCCCACCGCGATCACCGCCGCGGCCCTGCTCATCGGCATGCCGCACCTGTTCGACGTCAGCTTCGTCATGCTCGTACCGCTGGTGTACGCGGTGGCCAAGCGCACGAACACGCACCTGCTGTACGTCGGCCTGCCCATGGCGGCGGGCCTGTACATCTCGCACGGCCTGCTGCCGCCGCACCCCTCCCCCACCCTCGCGGTCTCCGCCTACGAGGCGAACACCGGCCTGACCATCCTGTACGGCCTGATGATCGGCATCCCGATCGCCGTGATCAGCGGCCCGCTGCTCACCCGGTTCGCCAGCCGCTGGTTCGGCCCCGCGCCCGACCTGGACAAGGGGCCCGTCCCCGAGCAGACGATCACCCCGGACAAGCAGCGCCGTCCCGCGTCCTTCACGCTCGCGCTGATCACCGTGCTGCTGCCGCCGGTCCTCATGCTGATAGGCACCGTGGGCACGTCCAACACCACGAAGGGCACCCTGCCGTACGCCTTCTTCGAGGCCTGCGACTCCTCGGTCCTCTCGCTGCTCGCCGCGGTCGTCTTCGCGTTCTTCGCGCTCGGCGTCCGGTCCGGCTTCGGGCTCGGCCAGTTGCAGAAGATGGCGGGCAAGGGGCTCGGTCCCGTCGGCGGCATCGTGCTGATCCTGGGCGCGGGCGGCGGCCTCAAGGCCATGCTCACCGCCACCGGCATCGACAAGCTCATCTCCGACCACGCGGTCGAGTGGTCGATCCCGCCGCTGCTGCTCGCCTGGCTGATCGCGGCACTGCTGCGGATCTGCCTGGGCTCGGCGACCGTGGCCACCGCCGCGGCCACCGGCATCGTGGCCCCGCTGATCGGCGCCTACCCGGGCCTGTCGCCGGAGCTGCTCGTCCTGGCCACCGCGTCCGGCGCCGTGATGCTCTCGCACGTCAACGACTCCGGGTTCTGGCTGTTCAAGGAGTACTTCCAGCTGAGCGTGAGCCAGACGTTCCGCACCTGGACGCTGATGCTGTCGCTCCAGTCGCTGCTCAGCCTCGGCGGCGTCCTGCTGCTCAGCACGTTCGTCGGCGGCTGAGCGGCCGACGCACCGCACCGTGTCTCCCGGCCGCCGATGTCGAACGGCCGGGAGACCGCTGTACGGAGCCGGTGCCGGCCAGGGGGAGAATCGACCGATGAGCCGCGCGGCCGGAGAAGGTCCGCCGCGGCCGCAGAACAGGAAGGACCACCGAGCGATGGCCGACGAGCACACGCCTCCGCTGATCCCCGACCAGCGCCGGGAACTGCTCCTGAAGCACCTGCGCCGCGACGGCGTACTGAGCGTCCAGCAGATCACTCAGCTCTTCGGCGTCTCGCACATGACCGTCCGCCGCGACATCGCCGAACTCGAACGCCAGGGCCTGGTGTTCTCCGTGCCCGGCGGCGCCCGCATCGCCAGCCACCTCCAGAGCGAGCCCAGCCACCAGGCCAAGACGCTCATCGACCAGCCGCAGAAGCAGGCGATGGCGGCGAAGGCGGCCGAGCTGGTGCGCGACGGCATGACCGTCTACCTCGACGCGGGCACCACCCTCCTGGCGATGGTGCCGCACCTCGCGCGGCACAGCACGCTCACCGTGGTCACCAACGACTTCACCACGGCCGACCAGTTGATGGCCGTACCGCACCTCGACCTCATCCACGTCGGAGGGCAGGTGGAACCGGCAAACCGCTCCACCATCGGCCGGCTCGCCGCCACCACACTGCGCCAGCTCGCCCTGGACGTCGCCTTCATCAGCACCAGCAGCTGGGATCTGCTGCGCGGTGTCACCACCCCCTCGGAGCCCAAGGTCGAGGTCAAGCAGGCCGCGATGGACTGCACCGGCAGCTCCGTACTGGTCGCCGGCTCCTCCAAGTACGGCACCTTCGGCCGCTACCGCGTCGCCCCGCTCAGCACCTTCGACACCATCATCACGGACAGTGAACTCGCGGACGCCGCGGCCCAGGGCATCCGCGACTCGGGCACCCGGCTGGACCTGGTGTCCGCGTGAGCGTCGGCCGGCCCGGTCCCGTTCGCCGGGCCCTCGACGGCCTTCATGACAGCTCGGCCCTCGCCCTGGCCCAGACCGCGTCCGGGTCGAAGACGTCCGCGTGCCAGGTGGTCGAGCGGAGCGTGCCGCGGCCGCGGTAGGCGCGCATGACGGCGGTGTGCGCCGGCAGGCCGACGAAGCCGTGCAGCGCGGCGGTGTCCCGCCAGACGGCCACGGCCCCGCACCGGCGGGCCGTGGGCACAGCCCACAGCCACATCCCGTACGCCCCCGCCAGCTCCGGCCAGTGCGCGGCCAGCCGGCGGGCCTCGCGGTGGACGCCGGGCAGGTCCCGCAACCGGTCGAGCCGGAAGTCGGTGACGCTGACCAGGACCGGGACGTCGTGAACAGGGACCTCGCCGGGCGTCCACGACGACCTCAGCATGCCGTGTCCCGCGCGGTCGCAGCCCGCTGCCCGGTGGCCAGCACCTCGCCGGACGGGGGGAGCCAGTCCGGTGACCGGCCGAGCGTCCTGAGTATCTGCGCCAGCACCCGCCCGTCACACCCGTCCCCGTCCGCCTCCCCGTCCTCGTTCTCGTTCTCGTTCTCGTTCTCGTTCTCGGGCAGCGAGGGCCCGAAGGCGCTGTCCGGGGCGAGGCGGGTGGCACCGCCCGGTACGTCGCGCGCCAACGGCAGTGCGGCGGCGAGGAGTTCGGCACCGGGGTCGTACGTGAGGCCGAGGCCGCGGGCGACGTCCCAGGCGTGCACCACGTAGTCGACGAGATGGAAGCCGATGGCCCGGACGGCCGGGAACGCCTGGCCGCCGCGCACTTCGGGGAGGAAGAAGGGCTGGTCCGGGGTGGTCACGGCCGAGAACGCCGCGACGACCTGCCGCGCCGCCGCGTCGTACTCCGCGACGACCGCTTCCATGGTCCGGCCGGAGAACGGGAGGACCCTCCAGTGCGCGAGGTCCTCTCCCCGGCCTTCCACGGCCGCCGCGAACCCGCGGTGCTGGGCCGTCATGTGGGCGAGCAGACCGGCCAGCGTCCACCGCGAGCACGGCGTCGGACGGAGCAGGTCAGTCGTGGACGCCTGGCGCACCAGTAACACGCTGTCCTGGACCGCCCGCGCGTCGAGCCGCCGCACGTGGTCCAGGTTCGTCACATCAATAGTAGGCACTCGCTTATGATGTGCGTGAGCGTACAAATCGTCAACGGGTATTTTCTTGACCATGGCGGAGAAGGCGACGGCGAGGTCGACGGAGCGGGCACCGGCGGCGAAAGGGGCCCGCCGCGATCTCGCCGAGATGATCGCGCCGCTGCTGCGCACCCTGACGGCGGCGGAGCAGCCGGTCCTCGACGCGCACGGACTGACGATGTGGGCGTACACCGTTCTGCTGCATCTGGAGGACACGCCGATCCGCACGCAGGCCGCGCTGGCCGAGGCCATCCGGGCGGACAAGACACGCATCATCGCGGTCCTCGACGACCTGGAGGACCGGGAACTGATCCGGCGCCGGCCCGATCCGAAGGACCGGCGCGCGCGGCTGCTGTCGCTCACCGACGAGGGCCGACGGCTCCGGGACACCGTGCGGTCCGCGATCCAGGAGGGCGAGGAACGGCTGCTCGCCCAACTGCCGCACGGGGACCGCGACGGCTTCCTCAGGAGCCTCCAGGCCCTCTCGGGTCTCCCGGCCCTGCCGGAGGCGTGATCGCCGGGGTCGTCCGGATCCGTCGCCGCCTCGTTCCGGTCTTTCCGGCCGCCGGTCCCGGTACTAGCGTCCCCCGGGCACGGTACTTCTCCTTCGTCCTCAGGGGGACGCCATGCCCAGGACACGTGAACTGCTCGGCAGCATCACCACCGCCACACCCCTCAGCACCGAAGTGCTCGCGCAGGCCGTGGACGTGCTCGCCGAGTGCGAACAGGTCGCCACCGCGTGCGCGATCGGCATGCTCGGCGAGAAGGACGCCGACGCCTTCCGTACCGCGATCGGGCACTGCCAGGACTGCGCCGACGTCTCGGCCGCGACCCGCCGGATCCTCGTCCGCGGCAGCAGCCACGACGCCGGGCTGCTGCGCGCCCAGGTCGAGGCGTGCCGGATCGCCTGCAAGCGCAGCAACGACGCGTGCAAGCCGCACGCCCAGCATCACGAGCACTGCCGGCTCTGCGTCGAGACGACCGGCCGGACCATGACGACCTGCGACGAGGTACTGGCCGCCGTACGGTCCTGAACCGGCCGGTGACCGGTGTCCGCACCCGGCGGATCGCCTCCGTCGGGCCGCCGGCGCCGGGCCCGGCGGACGGCTGTGGGCGCCACGAGACCCGTCACGGCGAACAGGGCCCCCACCACGTACCAGCCGGGGCGCCCCCAGCCGATGCACAACGCGATGAGCAGCCCGGGACCGAAGGCCTCGGCGAGGCCCGCGCCGAGGCCGAACACCCCCAGGTACTGACCGGTGGCATGCTCCGGCGCGAGCGCGAACGACACCTCGAAGCCCGCGGCGGAGTGCCACAGTTCACCGACCGTGTGCACCACCACGGCGGTCAGCAGCAGCACCGTGGCGACCCGGGCCGGGACGCCCGACGAGAGCGGGATCAGCGCGCAGGCGACGAGGAAGGCCAGCCCCGCCCGGCGGTAGGCGCGCCCTCCGGCCGCCGGTGAGTCGACCCCACGGCTGACGCGTACCTGGAGCGCGACGACCATGACAGTGCCGGTGAGCATCGTGCCGGACACCAGCCAGTGGGGCGCGGTGGTGGCCGTGACCAGCCAGAGCGGCACGGCGATGGTGAGCACCTTGAACTGCACGGCCATGACGCCGTCGAGCAGGGTGAGCACCAGGTAGGGGCGGTCCCGCAGGGCGCTCCAGCGGGGTCCCGCGGCGACGGGCGCGGAGGGGACGGGCGGCAGCCGCACCAGGAACACCGCGGACGCCGCGAGCGCGATCGCGTTGCCGACGACGAGGAGCTGGTACGCGGTGTGCGTACCGGTCTGGACGGCCCAGCCGGCCAGCAGGGCGCCCAGGGAGATGCCGATGTTGGTGACCGCGCGGAGGTAGGCGCGGAACTCCTGCGGCCGGTCGCCGCCGTGCCGCCTGATGATGGGGGCGCGCGCCGCGAGTCCGGCCGCCTTGGCCCCGGTGGCCGCGCCCACCGCGAGGACGAACGGCCAGAAGGAGTCGGCCGGCAGGAAGCACGCCGTGGCCAGGGCCTGGACGACCAGGGTCGTCGCGTAGACGCCGCGCGCGCCCAGGCGGTCCGCCAGGTGACCGACGAGGATGCCCAGGGCCAGCGAGACGACGCCCGCGATCCCGAGCCCGAGGCCCACCTGACCGGCCGGGAGGTGCGCCGCCTGGGTGAAGTACAGCACTCCGGCCGTCAGATACAGGCCACTGCCGATCGTGTGGACGAAGTTCGAGAGGGCGATGACCCGTTGGGGTCCGGGTGCGGGAATCGGCCAGGACACGGGGGCGGCTCCGTGGTGGGGAGGGAAAGGCGGGCAGGACGGGACGACGCGGGGTGCGACCGGCGCCGTTCCCACAAAGGCCGGATCGGCGTGGCCCGCCACCGGAGCAGCCTGCTGTAATGGGCTTGTGCACCTCAACCCTTACGGCGAGGCCGCGGTGAAGCTCGCCGCCGATCTGGCCAACGACCGCCCGGCGACCGCCGCCGGACTCGCCGACCGCTGCCGTGCCGCCGGGCTGGCCCTGGAAGGGCAGGCGACCCGCGCGGATCTCGACCGCATCCTCGAAGGGCTGGACGCCTGGGAGCGGGTGGTCGACGCGGCGGACGAGGACGAACGCGCGGCGCTGCTCAACCTCATGCTGGCGGCGTCCACGGCCCATCCGCGGCTGACCAACCACGTCGGTGACGGCTGGCACCTGCACTACCGCGACAACCGTCAGCCGCTCGGTTCCCTGCTGGTCTCCCTGATCACCGTGGGTACCGCACTGCACCTGGTGGGACGCGGCATGCACCGCCTCGGCCGCTGCGGCGTGACCGAGTGCGCCACCGTGTTCGCCGACACCTCACGCACCGGCAGACAGCGCTACTGCTCCCAGCGCTGCGCCAACCGCGACGCGGTACGCCGCCACCGGGCACGCGCCACGCCCTCGGCCGCGCGGCAGCCGACGGGGAGCCGGTCGGCCTGATCGGGCGGGGCGGACGCGAGGGCGAATCCCGCGGGCGCGGATGCGAGTGCGGGCGCGGATGCGAGCGCGGGCGCGGATGCTGTGATCGGCCCAGGTGGCTTGCCCGTGACCGGCGGCTTACGGATAGGCGGAACTGGTGACGATGCGGTTGATGGCCGGTGCGATGTCGGCGAGGTGGAGGATCAGGTCCGCACGCCCCGTCTCGACCGCGGCCTTGGGCATGCCGGCGAACTGGGCCGTCGAGGGATCCTGGACGATGACGACGCCACCGTGCGCCTTGACCGCCTCCACACCCCGGGCGCCGTCGCTGTCGGCCCCGGTGAGCACGCAGCCGATGAGCCGCGATCCGTACGCCCGCGCCGCCGACTCGAACAGCGGGTCGGCCGCAGGGCGGGAGAAGTTGACCGGTGCCTCGTCGCTCAGCTTCAGCGTTCCGTCGCCGTTGACGCACAAGTGGCGGTTGGGCGGAGCTATGTAGACGACCCCGACCAGCGGCCGTTCCCCGTGCTCGGCCAGTTTGACGGTGCGGCCGGTGCGGCGGGTCAGGATGTCGGCGATCAAGGTCTGCCGCGTCCGCTGGAGGTGCTGGGCCACCAGCACGACCACGGGCGGCCCGGCGCCGAGCCCGTTCAGCAGGACCCCCAGCCCGGCGAGGCCGCCGGCGGAGGAGCCCACCACCACGGTCGTACGACGGTCCGGGCGATCACGGTCGGAACCGGTGTCCATCCGTCGAGGCTAGCGCGTCCGGACGGTCACGGAGCGCGGCCCGGCCGGACCGGGTCGGGTCGAGTCGCATCACGTCGAGTCGGTCCGGCCGTCCCCGCTGACCTACGATCGGGCCGCCCCCGACCCGGAAGGTGTCGCACATGCCCGTGCCCAGTCTGCTGGCGGTCTTCGCCCACCCCGACGACGAGTCGCTCGCCTCGGGCGGAGTGCTCGCCCGGCACGCGGCCGCGGGCGCCCGCACCACGGTGGTCACCGCCACCTGGGCGCCCGACACCCGGCGCGCCGCGGAGCTGGCGGAGGCGTTGCGCATCCTCGGCACGGACGAGCCGCGCATGCTCGGTTACGCGGACGCCTGGGCACCGCGATCGGCACCCTGCGCCGCGGGGTTCCGCGACGCCCCGCTCGACGAGACGGTGGGGCGTGTCGTCGCCCACCTGCGGGACGTGCGCCCGCAGATCGTGGTCACCCATGACGCGTACGGAGGGCTGACCGGTCACCCCGACCATGTGCACACCCACCGGGTGACCACCCTCGCGGTCCAGGCGGCCGGCCTCGAAGGGCTGTACCCGCAGGCCGGAGAGCCCTGGCGGCCGAGCGCCCTCTACCTGGTCACGCACCCGCACTCGGCGGTGCCGGGGCTCGGGGCGCTGGCCCGGGCCGGCAAGGCCAGGCACACCGTCCCGGACGAGCTGATCACCGCGACCGTCGACGTCAGCCCCTGGCTGGAACAGAAGTGGGCCGCCGTACTGGCCCACCGCACCGAGGTCGAGCGAGGGGCCGCGCCGGGCCTCCTCGCCGCTTCCCCCGCGGCCGAGCGGGAACGCTTTCTCGCCACCGAGTGGTACATCCGCCATGACACTGTCTCTTCCGTGGCAGCCCGGACGGAACTCACGGTTTGAGTGCTCAGAGAGTGTGAAGTGCCCCCCCAACAGGGGCGACCCCGGGAGTCGACACGTGGGTCGGCGACGGTGCCGACAACAGTAAAGGCAAGGAGCACCGGCTCCTTGCCACTCTCAACTTATAGCGCACCGGGGGGCTTGCGGCAAGGCCCCCATGGTGCCGCAGAATCACCGGCCTGAGCCGGAATCCGCGGACATGGGGAGTGCCACGACCGCACCCGGCCACGATCGGAGCTGATCCCGTGAAACCCCTCACCACCAGCGCGTTCGACCTACCCGGTCGGCTCTCCGCCAAGGCGGACCCGGCGCTGATCGCCGACGACGAGCGGCACTTCGCGGCCCTCGCGGAGTGTCTGGAGCAGTCGGTCGCCGAGCTGTCCGAGCAGCTCGACGCCGCGCGCCGGGCGCCCGGCGGCCTGGGGCAGCAGGCGATGGACCGGGACATCGAGATCCACCGGCTGACCGCGCGCCTGCGCACCCTGCGCCGCTTCGGGCTCGACCTGTGTCTCGGGCACATGGCCGGCGCGGACGGCTCCGGGCCGGTCTACGTCGGACGGCTCGGCCTCACGGACCGTACCGGCCGCCGGCTGCTGCTCGACTGGCGCTCCCCCGCGGCCGAGCCGTTCTTCGGAGCCACGCACGCCAACCCGATGGGACTGGCGAGCCGCCGCAGGTACCGCTGGACGCACGGCCGGATCGGGGACTACTGGGACGAGGTGTTCACCCCGGACGGCTTCGCCGGGCACGCCGCGCTCGACGACCAGTCCGCCTTCGTCGCCAGTCTGGGCGGCACCAGGTCGGACCGGATGCGCGACGTGCTCGGCACCATCCAGGCCGACCAGGACGCCGTCATCCGCGCGGGCTCGCGTGGCGCCCTCGTCGTGGACGGCGGTCCCGGCACCGGCAAGACGGTCGTAGCCCTGCACCGTTCCGCCTATCTGCTCCACTCCGACCCCCGGCTCGACCACCGCCGTGGCGGCGTCCTGTTCGTCGGCCCGCACCGGCCCTACCTCGCCTACGTCTCCGACGTACTGCCCAGCCTCGGCGAGGAGGGCGTGCAGACCTGCGTCCTGCGCGACCTCGTCGCCGAGGGCGCCGAGGCAGCCGTCGAGTCCGACCCGGACGTGGCCCGTCTGAAGGCGTCCGCGGACATGGTGAAGGCGATCGAGACGGCCGTACGGTTCTACGAGGAACCGCCCGCCGAGGGGATGACGGTCTCCACACCCTGGGACGACATCCGGCTGAGCGCCGGCGAATGGGCCGTGGCGTTCGAGTCGGCGGGGCCCGGCACTCCGCACAACGAGGCGCGCGAGCAGGTGTGGGAGGAACTGCTCACCATCCTGGTCGACAAGCACGACGGCGACGCCCCGGAGGAGCTGCTCCGCGGCGCGCTGCGCCGCAACCGGGAACTGCTCACCGCCTTCCACCGCGCGTGGCCGCTGCTCGAAGCCGCCGACGTCGTCGGCGACCTGTGGTCGGTGCCCGCCTACTTGCGGATGTGCGCCCCCTGGCTCGGTCCCGACGACGTAGCGACGCTGCGACGCGAAGACGCCCACGCCTGGACGGTGTCCGACCTGCCGCTCCTCGACGCGGCACGGCAGCGGCTCGGCGACCCGGACGCGGCCCGGCGCAGGCTCCGGAACGAGGCCGTTCTCGCCGCCCAGCGCGAGCGCATGGCACAGGTCGTGGACAACCTCATCGACGCGGCGGCCGACTCCGGCGCGGACGGCGACGGGGGCGAGGGCCTGGTACGGATGCTGCGCGGCCAGGACGCCCAGGTCAGTCTGGTGGACGAGGCGGAACTGCCCACCGCGGAAGCCGACCTGCTCGCCGGACCGTTCGCGCACATCGTCGTGGACGAGGCGCAGGAACTGACCGACGCCGAGTGGCAGATGCTCCTGCTGAGGTGCCCGTCGCGGAGCTTCACCATCGTCGGGGACCGCGCCCAGGCCAGGCACGGCTTCACCGAGTCGTGGCAGGAGCGGCTCGAACGGATCGGACTCGACCGGATCACCCTGGCCTCCCTGAGCATCAACTACCGCACCCCGCAGGAGGTCATGGCGGAGGCCGAGCCGGTCATCCGGGCCGCGCTCCCGGACGCCAACGTGCCGGCCTCGGTCCGCAGCAGCGGCATCCCCGTCACCCACGGCTCCGTCTCGGAGCTGGACTCGGTCCTCGGCAGCTGGCTCGCCGCCCATGCCGACGGGACCGCCTGCGTCATCGGCGATCCCGCGTTCCGGGCGACCTCCCGCGTCCGCTCGCTGACCCCGGAGCTGTCCAAGGGGCTCGAATTCGACCTCGTGGTCGTCGTCGACCCGGCGGGCTTCGGCACGGGCATCGAGGGCGCGGTCGACCGCTACGTCGCCATGACCCGGGCGACCAGCCGGCTCGTCGTCCTCACCAGCTCCTGACGCCGACTCGCAAGGCCATCGCCTGACACCATCCCCTGCGGCCGTTTCCTGCGGCCGTCTCCTGCGGCTGTTTCCTGACGCCGGGATCCGACGCGGTGCCGCTGTCACAGATCGCGGGGCACCCCGGTCAACACTGTGTATCCGTCATAGGGCAAGGAGAACACCGTGGAATCGCGTCTCGACTTCTTCGGCCACCCGCTCGCGGGCAAGGTGCTGAAGCACATCAATTCGGCCGGCAAGGCCGTCTCGGACTCGACGCTGCCCGACGCGGTCCAGGAGCTGGTCAAGATCCGCGCCAGCCAGATCAACGGCTGTGGCTTCTGCACCGACATGCACAGTACAGACGCCGCGCTCGCCGGCGAGACCGCCCAGCGCCTCCACCTGGTCGCGGCCTGGCGCGAGGCGACCGTCTTCACCGACGCCGAGCGTGCCGCCCTGGAGCTGGCGGAGCAGGGCACCCGTATCGCCGACGCGGCGGGCGGGGTCACGGACGAGGTTTGGGCGAACGCCGCCAAGCACTACGACGAGGAGCAGCTCGTCGCCCTGATCTCGCTCATCGCCACCATCAACGCCTACAACCGCATCAACGTCATCAACCAGCAGCCCGCCGGGAGCTACCAGCCCGGACAGTTCGGCTAGCGCGGAACGGCCGGAAACCGCACGGGGCGACGCCAGTTGGCCCGTGCACCGGCTTGTAGCATGGCGATCCACTACTGGAGGACATCGAGGACAGCTATGCGCGCCGGGCATGACACAGACTCCCTCGACGACTCCCTCGACCGGGCGACGAAGGAGTTCGTCGCGGCGCGTCCCCGGCTCTTCGGCATCGCCTACCGTGTCACCGGCAGTGCCACGGAGGCCGAGGACATCCTCCAGGAGGCGTGGCTGAGGTGGCAGCGCACCGACCGCTCCGAGATCCACGAGCCCGCGGCCTTCCTGTCCACGGTCACCGCCCGGCTGGCGATCAACCACATCCAGTCCGCCAGGGTGCGGCGCGAGTCGCACATCGGGCCCTGGCTGCCCGAGCCCGTCGACACGAGCGCGGACCCGCAGCTCGGCGCGGAACGGGCCGAGGCGCTGGATCTCGCGGTGCTCTTCCTCCTCGAGAAGCTGAACCCCGTGGAGCGTGCCGCGTACGTGCTGCGGGAGGCTTTCGAGTACCCGTACAACGAGATCGCGGAGATCCTGGAGACGAGCGAGGCCAACACGCGTCAGCTGGTGAGCCGTGCCAGGAAGCATCTGTCGGCCGAGCGCAGGAAGCCGGTCGACGCCACCGCGCACCGGCGGCTGTTGGAGGTGTTCCTCGACGCGGCGCAGTCCGGCAACCTCGCGGTCCTCGAAGAGGTCCTCGCGGCGGACGTGGTCAGCTACTCGGACGGCGGAGGGGTGCGCGGCGCGTCCAGGATCCCGGTCGCCGGGCGCCTTCGCGTCGCCAAGTACCTGGCCGCCTTCGCCCCGCGGTTCTGGCCCCCGTCGGAGGTCCGCTGGGTCGAGGCCAACGGCCGCCCGGCCGTCCTGGTCTCGGCCGGCGGGCAGGCGGTGGCCCTGCTCTCCGTCGATGTGTCGGAGCAGGGCATCGAGCGCGTCATGTGGGTCATGAACCCGGCCAAGCTGGCCCCGTACGTGGCTTCGCTGGACCACTGACACGCGACCGCGCGCAACGACCGGACCACGGGCCCCTGTCACAACAGGAGCCGCTGTCCGGTCCCTTCTTTCACCAACCGTGTGACACCGAAACCTCACGGAGAACGAGGTCACTATGCGCACTCTGTCCAGATCAGGCACCGTCGCGGCCCTGCTCGCCGCCCTGTCCCTCCCCGGGGTGGCCCACGCGACCCCGGCGGGTCCCGGGGTGACGGGCAAGGTCATCTCCCAGTACACCGTCGACGGGACCGACTACATCCTGCGGGAGATAACCATCCCGCCGTCCCAGGCCACCGGCTGGCACTTCCACGACGGCACGCTGTACGGCTACGTCAAGCAGGGCACGCTCAGCCACTTCGACTCCGGCTGCGCGTCCGACGGTGTGTACTCCCGGGGCAGTTTCCTGACGGAGCCCTCCGGCGCCGACCATGTGCACATCGGCCGGAACCTCGGCACCACCGACGTCGTCCTGGACGTCCTCTACGTCCTGCCGCACGGCGCGCCCCTCTCCCGCGACGCCGCCAACCCCGGCTGCGACTTCGAGTAACCGATCACAAGCTGTTGCGTTCGGCGCGGAACACTATGATGTCCGGGGACGACCCGTACCAGTGTTCCGGCCGAGCGGTACCGGAAGTGAGCCGGGACGTTGCAGGTGGGGTCGAGGACGAGAGGAACACATGGTTTCCGCGGCGGCGCACAACATTGAGGTCACCACCGAGAGCCTCCAGGCGGATCTGGCCCGCCTGAAACTGCAGAAGCAGGCGCTGGAACGGGAACTGGCGGCGGTCGTGGCCCATCTCGGCTCGGTACAGCGGACCCTGAGTGCGCTGGAGCCCCTGATGCGCGCCTCGGCCGCCGCGCCGGTGTCGGCGGGGGCGGTGGAGGCCGTCCCCGCCGGCACCGGCACCGGCACCGACACGGATGCCGACACCGGCGCTGACGCCGATACCGACATCGACACCGACACCGACGGACAGCCCCGGAAGAAGTACGGCAAGCTGACCGAGCAGATCCTGGAGTACTTCGCCGAGGCGGGCGACGCCGACGTGCGGGCCCGTGACGTCGCCGCGGCGCTGGGCCGCGACACCGACAGCGGAAGCATCAACGCCGTGCGCAGCACCCTCGACCGGCTGGTCGGCACGTCCCGGATCCGCCGCGCGGGCCGGGGCCTGTACCGCGCCGAGCGGTCCTGAACCAGGACGACAAGGGCAGGTCACTGCTCCGTGGAGCGGGAGCGTGCGCGGAAGGTGCGCCGGTAGGCGTCCGGCGGCACGCCGACCGTGCGGTTGAAGTGGCGCCGCAGTGTCGTGGCGGTGCCCATGCCGGTGGCCGTCGCGATGGAGTCGATGCCGTCGTTGGTGGTCTCCAGCAACTCCTGTGCGTGGCGGATCCGTTGGGTCAGCAGCCACTGCAACGGGGTGGTGCCGGTCACGGACTTGAAGTGGCGGCCCAGGTGGCGCGAGCTCATCCCGGCCCGGCGGGCCAGGTCCTGAACCGTCAGCGGCTCGTCGAGCCGTTCGAGCACCCAGGGGAGCAGTCCGCCGAGCGGCGCGTTGTCCGGGGCCGGTACGGGTGTGGTGACGAACTGGGCCTGGCCGCCGTCCCGGTGCGGTGGCACCACCAGCCGGCGGGCGACCGTGTTGGCGATCGCCGAGCCGTGGTCGAGCCGGATCAGATGCAGGCACAGGTCCATGGCGGCGGCCTTGCCCGCGGAGGTGAGCACGCTGCCGTTGTCGACGTAGAGGACGTCCGGATCCACCGTCACGCGGGGATGGCGGTCGGCCAGGACCCGGGTGTGCGCCCAGTGCGTGGTCGCGCGGCGGCCGTCGAGCAGGCCCGCGGCGGCCAGGACGAAGGCGCCCGTACAGAGCGAGGCCACGCGTGCGCCTGCCGCGTGGGCGGCGCGCACGGCGTCGACCAGGTCGGCGGGCGGGTCCACGTCGACGTCGGCCCAGCCGGGGACGATCACGGTGTCGGCCCGCGTGAGCCGGTCGAGGCCGTGCTCGGGCGCCAGCCGGAACCCGCCGACCCGTACGGGCGCGGAACCACAGACGGCGAGGTCGTACCAGGGGACCGTCACATCGGCCGGTGCGGGGCCGAAGACCTCGCAGGCGATGGACAGTTCGAAGTGCAGCATGCCGTCGGTGACGGCCAGCGCGACAGTTCTCACGTCCGGAATTGTACGGGCCGTGTCGTTCCGGACACTAGTGCCGCAGGCCACCCCTCGGAAGGATGTTCCGCGACGGAGCAGACGGATCACGGGAGGGCAGTCATATGGGATCGGCACCCACGGTGGCGGTGTTCGGCGCGTACGGGCACACCGGACGGTTCGTGGTGGCGCGGTTGCGGGAGCGCGGGTTCGTCCCGGTCCTGTCCGGACGCGACGCGGGCAAGCTGACGGAGATGGCGGCGGCCGGTCCCGAGTCGGAGGTCAGACCGGCCACGGTCGGCGACCCGGCCTCGCTCGACCGCGCGCTGGCCGGCACGGCGGCCGTGATCAACTGTGCCGGGCCCTTCGCCTCGACGGCCGCACCGGTGATCGAGGCGGCGCTGCGCGCCGGGATCCCTTACGTCGACGTGGCGGCCGAGATCGAGGCCAACGCCGACACGTTCGCGCACTTCACGGGGCGCGCCCGGGCCGCGGGAGCCGTGGTCGTCCCCGCCATGGCGTTCTACGGCGGCCTCGGCGACCTGCTGGTCACGGCGGCGATGGGCGACTGGACCGCGGCCGACGAGGCGCACATCGCGTACGGGCTGAGCGGTTGGCACCCGACCGCGGGGACCCGTGCCTCGGGTGTGGTGTCGCACGAGCGGCGGGACGGCCGGCGCGTCCGTTACGCGAACGGGCGTCTCGAGTACCACCAGGACGCGCCGCCCACCCTGGAGTGGCCGTTCCCCGAGCCCATGGGCGCGCGGACCGTCGTCGGGGATTTCACGATGGCCGACTCCGTCACCGTACCCAGCCATCTGTCCATCCCGGACGTGCGCAACTACATGACGGCCGAGGCCGCCAGGGACCTGTCGGACCCGGCGACCCCGGCACCGGCCGCGACCGACGACGACGGGCGCTCCGAGCAGACCTTCCTCGTCGACGTCGTCGTGCGCCGCGGCGCGGAGGAACGCCGGGCCGCGGCACGGGGCCAGGACATCTACGCCATCACCGCGCCGCTGGCGGTGGAGGCGCTCGACCGCATCCTCACGGGCCGGACCAGGACGACGGGCGTCGCCTCCGCGGGCCGCATCTTCGACGCGACCGACTTCCTGCGCGCGCTGTTCCCGCACATCTCACTGGAACTGCGGTCGTGAGAAGGGCCCTAGACGAACACCGACAGCAGCAGGGCCATGCCCAGGCCGAAGACGCTCACCAGGGTCTGCACGACCGTCTGCGTCTTGGCCGCCTGGTTCAGGTCCATGCCGAAGGACTCCTTCACCAGCCAGAACCCGGCGTGGTTCACGTAGTTGAGACCGATGGAGCCGGCGCCGATGGCGATGACGAGCAGGGACGCCTGGAGGCCGCCCGTGTCGCCGATCAGCGGGGCCACGATGCCGGTGGCGGAGACGATGCCGACGGTCGCCGAACCCGTGGTCAGGGAGAGCAGCAGGGCGATCAGCCAGCCCAGCAGGATGACGCTGATGTGCGCGCCCTTGGCCGCGTCGGCGATCGCGTCGCCGATCCCGGAGTCCTGGAGCACCTGCTTGAAGGCACCGCCGCCGCCGATGATCAGGAGGATCGCGGCGATCGACTTCAGGCTTCCGGTCAGGGAGTCGCGCACCTCGTCCCCGGACCGGTTCCCGCGGGCGAACGTCACGCCGAGGGCGAAGAGCAGCCCCGCGAGCATGGCCACCAGCGGCTCGCCGATGAAGGTCAGCGCCTGCGCGAACGCGCCGGACTCGTCGAGCGTCGTCTCGGCCAGGGTACGCAGCAGCATCAGCGCGACCGGGACCAGTACGGCGGCCACGGCGAGCGCGGTCGGCACCTCCCGGCGGGCCTTCACGTCGGCACTCGCCTGCGCACCGGGCCCGGACACCCCGGCGGACGCACCCGTCTTGCCACCCGCGCCGGTACCCGTGCCGCTGCCCGTACCCGTGCCGGTGAACTGCGCGACCAGCGCCGCGTCCGGACGGACGTCGGGCAGCCTGGGGGCTATCCAGCGCGCGTAGACCGGACCGGCCAGGACGACGGTGGGCAGGGCGCAGACGAGACCGACGACCAGCGTGAGACCGAGGTCGGCGTGCAGACCTGTCAGGGCGGTCAGCGGTCCGGGGTGCGGCGGCAGCATGCCGTGCAGCGTGGACAGGGAGGCGATGGCGGGCACCCCGAGCAGGACGTACGGGGAGCCGTTGGCGCCGCCGCGCTCCTCCATGCGCCGGGCCACGCTGAAGATCAGCGGCAGCAGCACGATCAGCCCGATCTCGAAGAACATCGGGATGCCGATGACGAAGGCCGCAGCCCCGACCAACCAGGGCAGCCGGCTGACGCTCGCCCGGTCGACGAGGGCGTGCGCGATGGCGTCGGTGGCCCCGGAGTCGGACAGCAGCCGGCCGAGCATCGCGCCCAGCGCGAGCGTGACGCCGACGTCGCCCAGGGTGCCGCCCGCGCCCTCCTCGATCGACTCGGTCAGCTTGGCCACGGGCTCGCCCGCCGCCAGGCCCGTCGCGACGGTGACCACGATCAGCGCGACGAAGGGATGGACCCGCAGCCGCCCGTTGATCAGGTAGATGAGGGCCGCGATCGCCACCGTCAGGATGAGCAGCAGCCACCAGGTGTGTGAGGTCATGCGGGTGCCTTTCGTACGGGCATGGGTGTCTTGCGCGACGGGCTCGGGTGAGGTGCGGAGCGGTGATGTGGGCGGGCCCGGCGGCGCCGGTCGGGCGTACGGCGGCAGGACGGGTCAGTCGAGACCGAGCTGGGCCACCAGGCGGGCCACGGCCTTGTCCTGCTGCTTCAGGTACGCCTCGAAGGTGTGCCCGGTGGCGAAGGCGTCGGTCCAGCCGTGCCGGGCGAGCGCCGTCTTCCACTGGCGGGACGCGTGCAGCGCGGTCAGCGCGTCCACCCAGCGCCGCCGCTGGGCGGCGCTGATGCCGGGCGGGGCCACCACCCCGCGCCAGTTGCTGAAGACCAGGTCGATGCCACAGGCCCGGAGCGTGGGGACGTCGGGCAGCGCGGCGACCGGGTGCTCGCTGGTGACGGCGAGGACCCTCAGCTGACCGGCGTCGATCTGGTCGAGGAACTCGCCGAACCCGCTCGTGGCGAAGTCGACCTTCCCGTCGAGCAGGGCGGGCAGCAGGTCACCGCCGCCTCCGTCGTAGGCGGCGTAGTCGACCTTCCGGGGACTGATGCCGACGACCTGCGCCAGTTCCATCGGGAGCAGGTGGTCGGGGCCGCCCGCGGAGGAGCCGCCGCCGACCGTCAGCGCGGCGGGGTCCTTCTTCCACGCGGTGACCAGGTCGTCGATGGTGCGGTAGGGCGAGTCGTCGCGGACCACCACCGCGCCCGGCTCCCCCAGCAGGCGGGCGAGAGGGGTGGTCCGGTCCAGGGACACCCTCGCGTGCGCGACGTGCGAGGCGCCGACCACGCCCAGACCCATCTGGAGGGCGAGCCCGCCGTTGCCCCGTTCGTTCACGAGGCGTTGCAGGCCGACCGTCCCACCCGCCCCCGGAACATTGAAGACCTGCACGTCGGAGGCGGCACCGATGTCGTCGAGGACCCGTGCCACGGTGCGCGCGGTGGTGTCGTATCCTCCCCCGGGAGTGTTCGGGACCATGATGCGCAGGTCGTCGCCGGCGTCCTGTCCCGCTCCGGGCCACGCCCCGCAGCCGGCCGTCAGCAGCAGTGACAGGGCCGCGAGGACGCGCAGGGCACCGGCCGCGCGGACCGGTCCGTCCCCGCGGGCGCGAGGGGCACGGGTACGAGCTTTCATGGCCCCTCTCTTTCGCGGTCGGCGGGGCGGACGTCATGATTGTGCACCTCGCCGGGCGAGCCCCCCAGCTTGTGTCACCAGGAAAGATTGAGTTCGTTGTGGTCACCACGTTCCGCCGCCAGAGCCTCGCGGGCGAGATGCTGGTGCTCCAGCTCGCCATCGTCGTGGTGGTGCTCCTGGCGGTCGCCGCGGTGTCCCTGGCCCAGTCGGAGGCGACCTTCAACCGGGTCGAGGGGCGGCGGGTCTCGGCGCTGGCGGAACAGCTCGCCGCCAACCCGCTGGTCCGCAACCAGCTCGCCCGGCCGGCACCGCAGCGGACGCTCGCGACCCTGGTGCACTCCACCCTCGTCCAGTCCAACGTGTCGTCCGTCACGGTCGCGGACTCCTCGGGGCGCATCGTGAGTTCCACGAACCCGACCGTGCTCCGCTCGAAGCTGCCCCGGCACGCGGGTGTCGGCCGGGGCCGCAGCTGGTCGGGCTCGCTGACCTGGGACGGCAGCCATGAGCTGGTGGCGCAGGTGCCGGTGCTCGGGGCGACGAGCGGCCATGTCGGCGAGCGCCTGGGCACGGTGATGGTCGGCGCGGCGTCCCCGACCGTGTGGCAGCGGTTCAGCGGCGCGTCCTCGTACCTGCTGGTGTATCTCGGGGTGGCCAGCGGGCTCGGTCTGGGCGGCTCCTGGCTGCTGTCCCGGCGGGTCAAACGGCAGACGCTGGGCCTCGAACCACGGGAGATCACGGGCCTGGCCGAACACCGCGAGGCGATGCTGTACGGGATCGCGGAAGGGGTGATCGCCCTGGACCCGCAGCTCCGGCTGACCCTGGTCAACGACATGGGCAGGCGGCTGCTCGACCTGCCCGCGGACTGCGTCGGGCAGACGCTGGCCGAGCTGGGTATCGAGGGCCGGCTGAAGGACGTGCTCAGCGGTACGCCGGCCGAGCACGGGGACCGGCAGGACGCGGTGGTGGTGCGGCACGGCCGCGTCCTGGTGATGAACCGGATGACCGTCACCAAGGGCGACCGGGAGCTCGGCTCGGTCACGACCCTGCGCGACCGCACCGAGCTGGCCCGCCTGGAGCAGGAGATCGGCTCGTTCCGCAGCTCGGCCGAGCTGCTGCGCGCCCAGGCCCACGAGTTCGCGAACCAGTTGCACACCATCTCCGGGCTGATCCAGATCGGCGAGCAGGAGGAGGTGGTGCGCTACATCCGGGCGGTGACCAGACGCCGCCAGTCCCTGGACATGACCATCGGACAGCGGGTGCGGGACACCGCCGTCGCCGCGCTGCTCATGGCGAAGTCCTCGCTCGCCGCCGAACGCCGGGTGACGCTGCGGATCTCCGACCACACCTCGCTGGGGCGCCTCGCACCGGACGAGGCCGCCGACGTGGCGACCGTCATCGGCAACCTGGTCGACAACGCGATCGACGCCGCCTGCACCCCGGGCCGGGGCACCGGCGACCCCTGGGTGGAGGTCGAGCTGCGCCAGGACGCCTCCAGCGTGGAGATCGTCGTACGCGACTCGGGCCCCGGTGTCGCGCCCGAGCTGGCCCAGGAGGTCTTCACCCACGGCTTCACCACCAAGGCGGCCGTCAAGGGCGAGCACGGGATCGGCCTCGCCCTGACCCGGCTCGTCTGCGAGAGCCGCAGCGGCGAGATCGCCGTGACCAACACGGCCGACGGCGCCCAGTTCACCGCCCGGATGTCCGTGAGCCACCCCGCCGACGAGGCGCCGGAAGGACCGACACGATGAACCCGATGCCAGCGCGGCCAGGACCGGCCGGCACCCGTGCCACCCGCACGATCGACGTCCTCGTCGTGGACGACGACTTCATGGTGGCGCGCGTCCACCGCACCTTCGTCGAGCGCGTACCGCCGTTCAAGGTCGTCGGCACCGCGGGCACCGGCGAGGAGGCCGTCGCCGCCGTCGGGACGCTCCGCCCCGATCTCGTCCTCCTCGACCTGTACCTGCCGGACATGTTCGGGCTCGACGTCATCCCCCGGCTGCGGACCGCCGGGCACGACTGCGACGTCATGGTCATCAGCGCCGCCCGCGAGGCGGAGAGCGTCCGCGGGGCCGTCCGCCAGGGAGTCGTCGACTACCTCCTCAAGCCCTTCGAGCAGGAGGACCTGGCCGCCCGCCTGGAGCGGTACGCGGACCGGCGCGACCGCCTGCTCACCTCGGTCGTACGCGGCCAGGCCGACGTGGACCGGTTCCTGGTCGGCGGCGCGGTGCCGCAGCGGGGCAACACCCTGCCGAAGGGGCTGAGCGTCGAGACCGCCGACCTCATCGCGGGCGCCCTGCGCGCCGCCGACGGCACCCTGTCGGCGGCCGAGTGCGCCGCCGAGGTCGGCATCTCCCGGGTCAGCGCCCGCCGGTACCTGGAGCACTTCTACGCCACGAGCCGCGCCGACGTGTCCCTGCGCTACGGCACCGCGGGCCGCCCGGAACGCCGGTACGGCTGGCGGACGTGACGCGCCGCGCCCTCCTCGACGCACGCACACCGACGAAGGAGACCCGTGTCCACACCCGTCCAGCCGCCCGCCGGCACCGCATCGAGCCACCGGGCCGTCGAGAACCTGATCGCGCGCTACGCCGAACTCGTCGACGACGGCGACTTCGCGGGCCTCGGCCACCTGCTGGCCGACGCCGTCTTCACCGGCAGCGGCCCCTCGGTGAGCGGCCGCGAGGCACTGGAGCGGATGTTCCGGGACACCCTGATCGTGTACGCCGACGGCACGCCGCGGACCCAGCACGTCACGACCAACCTCGCGGTCGAGGTCGACGAGGAGGCGGGCACGGCGGCCGCGCGCTCGTACGTCACCGTGTTCCAGGCCCTGCCCGAACTGCCGTTGCAGGCCATCGCCTGCGGCCGCTACCACGACCGTTTCGAGCGCCGTGCCGGACAGTGGCGCTTCACGGAGCGCCGCGTCCGCATCACCCTCGTCGGCGACGTGAGTCACCATCTGCGCCGGGGCGCCGCGCGGGACTAGCCGCCACCGGACCACGGCCGTGACACCCGTACTCCGGCGGGTGTCGCGGCCGTGGCGCGGCACGTCATTCCTTCGGGTGGAGTAGTCCTCTGAGGCCCAGGGGTATGCCCTGCTCGCTGGCACGATGAGTGACAGCAAGGACTCCGGTCACGCAGGTACGCCGTCCGGTCCGGCCGCGCGCGAGTGGCGCTCCGCCGTCAAGTGGTCCGCGCACACCGCCCCCTGACCCGTGAGTACGCGCGGTCGGTACTCACCCGTCAGGACCAGGGGTTCGCGGCCCCCTCCCAGGAGGTTCCCGTTGTCCCGTCACCAGCCGTCCGCTCAGCACGGCGCGGGCCGCGCACCGGCCCCCGCCCCACCGGAGAACGACCCGGCGGACTCCTCGGCGGAGATCCTGCCGGTGACCGCGGCGCAGCGCGAGATCTGGCTCGCCGAGCAGCGCTCCCCGGACCCGCGCGCGCGTCAGGCGCTGCGTCTCGGCGAGTACCTGGAGATCCACGGGCCGGTCGACCCGGAGCTGTTCGGGGCGGCACTGCGCCAAGTGGTGTCCGAGACCGACGCGTTGCGCGTGCGCCTGGTGTCCGGTGCGGACGGCCCCGTGCAGATGCTGGAGCGCGAACCGCCCTGGGTTCTCACGTACGTCGACGCCGGCGACGAGCCGGACCCGGAGGCCACCGCGCGCGCGTGGATCTCCGCCGACCTGGCCCGGCCCATGGACCTGGCCGCCGGCCCGCTGTTCAGTTACGCCCTCTTCCGGCTCGCCCCGGACCGGTTCTGGTGGTACCACACCTACCACCACGCGGCGGTGGACGCGTTCGGCTACGCCCTGGTGGCACGACGGGTCGCCGATGTGTACACGGCTCTTGCCGGGGGCGGGCGGACGGACCCGAGCCCCTTCGCGCCCTTGTCCGAACTGGTGCGGGCCGACAGGGAGTACCGGGCCTCCCGGGACCGCGTCGCCGACCGCGCCTACTGGATGCGGCACCTGTCCGGATGGACGAGGACCGCCGTGCCGCCGCCCGCGTCGAGGGGTACGACGGCCGAGCTCGCCCCGGCCGGGGAGACCGCCTCGTCCGGCATCCCGGCACTCGCCGCGGTCCCGAAGACCGGACTACGCCCGCTCCTGCGTCCCCGGGCGCTGAAGGCGGCGGCAGCCCGTGCCGGCGTCTCCCGTTTCCGTTTCGTGTTCGCCGCCGTGGCGCTGTACACCCACCGCCTGACGGGCGATCAGGACGTGGCGATCGGCCTGACCGTGTCGGGCCGGGTGGACCCGGCCTCCCGTGCGACGCCCGGAATGCTCGCCAACGCCGTGCCCCTGCGCGTGACGGTCAGGCCCGACATGCCGCTGGGCGAACTGCTGGCGCAGGTCGACGACCGGATGCGCGAGGCGATGGAGCACCAGCGCTACCGCGGGGAGGACCTGCGCCGCGACCTCGGCCTGTCCCGGGGCGCCCGCGCCGCGTTCTCTCCGGTGGTCAACCTCATCGGCTTCGACTACGGCATCACCTTCGCCGGCCACCGCTGCGTCGCGCACAACCTCTCCTTCCCGCTGGGCGCGAACCTGATGATCATGGCGTGGGACCGCCGGGACGGCTCAGGCATCCACATGCGCCTGCACGCGGCGCCCGGAGCGTACGGGAACGGGGAACTCGCGGACGCGCAGCGGCATCTGCTGCGCCTGCTGGACGACTTGGCGGACCTCGACCCCGGCTGCCCGGTCGGCACGGCCGACGTGCTCTCGGCCGACGAGCGGCGACTCCTCCTCGACCAGGGGGACGTCTCCGCGTCGGGTGCCCCCGCCGTCCCCGTACCGGTGCTGTTCGAGGCGCGGGTGCGCCGCGCGCCGGACGCGGAGGCGCTGGTGGCGGGCGACACGACGCTGACGTACGGGGAGTTGAACGCGCGCGCGAACAGGCTCGCGCACGCGCTGGCCGCCCGGGGAGTCGGCGCGGAGGACGTCGTCGCCCTCGCCCTGCCGCGCTCGGTGGAGCTCACGGTGGCCGTGCTCGCCGTGTTCAAGACGGGGGCCGCCTATCTGCCGGTGGACCCGCGGTACCCGGCGGCGCGGCGGGAGTTCATGCTCGCCGACGCGCGCCCCGCCCTGGTGATCGACGGTCCGCAGGCGGTGGCCGGGCTCTCGGCGGGGCAGCCGGACACCGACCCCGGCACCACCGTGGACCCGCGGCACCCGGCCTATGTCATCTACACCTCGGGGTCGACCGGGCGGCCCAAGGGGGTGGCGGTGACCCACATGGGCATCGCCTCCATGGTGAGGTGCCAGGCGGAGCGTCTGCGCATCACCCCGGACAGCAGGATGCTCCAGTTCGCCTCACCCAGTTTCGACGCCTCCGTGTGGGAGCTGTGCGCCGCCCTGCTGGCCGGGGCCACGCTGGTGCTCGCCCCCGCGGACGACCCCGTGTCGATCCTCACCGACCCCGGCGCGTCCGTCACGCACGCGGTCCTGCCGCCGTCCGCGCTGGCGGCGGTGGACGAGCGCGACGTGCGTGTTCCGACGCTGGTGGCAGCCGGCGAGGCGTGCCCGCCGGGGCTGGTGGCGCGGTGGGCGCCGAACCGGAGCATGCTCAACGCGTACGGGCCGACGGAGACCACGGTCATGGCGAGCCTGAGCCGGCCCCTGACACCGTCGGACGCGGCACCCCCGATCGGCCGGCCCATCCCCGGCAGCCGGCTCTACGTCCTGAACGGCACGCTGCAACCGGTGCCCCTGGGCACCGCCGGCGAGCTGTACGTCGCCGGGGCCTCCCTGGCACGCGGCTATCTGCACCGGCCCGCGCTGACCGCCGAGCGGTTCGTGGCCGACCCGTACGGACCGCAGGGGACCCGGATGTACCGGACGGGCGACGTGGTGCGGTGGCGGGACGACGGCGAGCTGGAGTACGTGGGCCGGGCCGACCACCAGGTCAAGGTCCGCGGTTTCCGTATCGAACCGGGCGAGGTCGAGTCCGCGCTGTCCGCGTGCCCGGGTGTGGTGCGGGCCGCGGTGCTCGCCCGGCCCGACCGGCAGCAGGGCGACCTCCGGCTCGTCGCCTACGTCGTGGCGGACGGGGACGGGACACGGCCCCGGCGGCTGCGCGACCGGCTGCGCGAGACCCTGCCCGAGCACATGGTCCCGTCGGCCTTCGTGCTGCTGGACGAGCTGCCGCTGACCCCGAACGGCAAGCTGGACCGCGACGCCCTGCCCGAACCCCACGACGAGCCCTCCGCCTGCGTCGTACGGGCCCCCCGCACCCCGCGCGAAGAGCTGCTGCGCGAGTTGTTCGCCGAGTTCTTGGGGCTGCGGCAGGCCGGGCCCGACCTGCACTTCTTTGAGGCGGGCGGGCACTCGCTGCTGGCGGTCAGGCTGGTGTCCCGGATCCGCGCCGTGCTCGGCGTGGACCTGCCCCTGACCGTGCTGTTCGAAGCGCCCACGGTGGCACAGCTGGCGGCCCGGCTGGACGGCGCGGACCGGGAACGCCCGGCGCTGACCGTCCAGGAGCGGCCGGATCCCCTTCCGCTGTCGTACGCGCAGCAGCGGCTGTGGTTCCTGCACCAGGTGCAGGGGCCCGTCGCCACCTACAACATCCCCTGGGCGCGGCGGCTGACCGGCGAGCTCGACAGGGCGGCGCTGGAGCGGGCGCTGGGCGATGTGACGGACCGGCACGAGAGCCTGCGCACGGTCTTCCCGGACGTCGACGGCGAGCCCTTCCAGCGGATCCTCGACACGTCCGCGGCGCGGCCGTCACTCACGGTCACGGAGGTGGACGACGAGGAATCGCTGCGGTCGGGCATCGAGCGGGCCGCCCGCCACGCATTCGACCTGTCGGCCGAGCCGCCCCTGCGCGCGGAGCTGTTCGCCCTGGGGCCCGCCGAGCACGTCCTGGTGCTCGCGATCCACCACATCGCCGCCGACGGCTGGTCCATGACGCCCGTGGCCCGCGACCTGGCGACCGCCTACGCGGCCCGCCGCCAGGGCCGCCGGCCGGCCTGGGAGCCCCTGCCGGTGCAGTACGCCGACCACACGCTGTGGCAGCGCCGGCTCATGGACGACCGCGACGATCCCGACGGCCCGCCCGGCCGTCAACTTCAGTATTGGACAACGGTGTTGGCGGATCTGCCGTTGGAGATCGCGCTCCCCCGCGACCGGCCGCGTCCCGCCGTCGCCTCGCACCGCGGCGCCCGCGTCACGCTGGACCTCGACGCCTCTTTGCACACCGCCCTGACCGGGCTGGCGCGCCGGTCGGGGACGAGCCTGTTCATGGTGCTGCACGCGAGTCTGGCGACACTGCTGACCAAGGTGGGTGCGGGCACGGACATCCCGGTCGGCACGGTCACCGCCGGGCGCGCGGACGAGGCCCTGGACGACCTGGTGGGCTTCTTCGTCAACACGCTGGTGCTGCGCACCGACACCTCGGGCGACCCCGCCTTCACCGAACTCCTCGACCGGGTCCGCGGTACGGCACTGGAGGCCTACGCCCACCAGGACACGCCCTTCGAGCAGTTGGTGGAGAAGCTGAACCCGCCCCGGTCCCCGGCCCGCCACCCCCTCTTCCAGATCGTGCTCTCCCTCGACGCCGACGACTCCGGCGGGTTCACGCTGCCCGGACTGCGCGTGTCCAGCGTGCCGGTGTCGACCGAGACCGCCAAGTTCGACCTCGACATCGGTGTCCGGGAACAGCGCGCCACGGACGGCGAGTGTCTCGGCCTGCACTGCGCCCTCAACTACGCCACCGACCTGTTCGACCACGAGACCGTGCGGGAGCTGGCCGCACAGTGGGCACGCCTGCTGGCGGCCGTCGTACGGGACCCGGGCCTTCCGCTCAGCCGCATCGACATCCTGTCCGAGGAGGAGCGCCGCGGCCTCGGTGGCGACACCGGCGAAGCGCCGACCGAGCAGGCACCGGCCGCGACGGTGCCCGAGCTGTTCCACGCACAGGTACGTGCCGCACCCACTGCCGTCGCCGTCGTCACGGACACCGAACCACCCCTGACCTACGCCGAGTTGAACGCCTCCGCGAACCGGCTGGCGCACGCGCTGACCGACCGGGGCATCGGTGCGGAGGACGTCGTCGCGCTCGCGCTGCCCCGGTCGGGCCGTCTGGTCGTGGCGCTGCTGGCCGTGCTCAAGGCGGGGGCCGCGTACCTGCCGCTGGACCCCGCGTACCCGGCCTCCCGTATCGCGGACACGGTCGGGGACGCGCGCCCCGCACTCCTGCTCACGGACACCGTCACCGCCGCGTCCGGCGGCCTCGCCGACACACAGGTGCCGCGCCTGCTCCTGGACGCTCCGGGAAGCGTGCGGACGCTGGAGGCTTTTCCGGACACCGATCCGGCGGTCCGGCTGTCGCCCGACCACCCGGCCTACGTGATCTACACGTCCGGCTCGACCGGGCGGCCCAAGGGCGTGGTGGCCCGGCACGCGGGCGTCGCCAACCTCGCCGCGCAGTACCGGGACGAGGTGTTCGGTCCGGCCGCCGTACGGGCCGGGGGCCGGCGGCTGCGGGTGGCGCTGACCGCGTCGGTGTCCTTCGACGCCTCCTGGGGCCAGTTGGCGGCGCTGCTGGCCGGGCACGAACTGCATGTGCCGGACGCCGGTACGTGGGCGGACGCCGACCGGTGCGTGGCCTGGCTGCTCCGCCACCGCATCGATTCGGTCGACGCCACCCCCTCCTACCTGCGCATCCTGGCCGACCGGGGCCTGTTCACCGGCGGACGGTGGCGGCCGGGCGTGGCCGTGCTCGGCGGCGAGGAACTTCCCGACCCGTTGTGGCGGAACCTGCGCGCGGTGGAGGGACTGACGGCGCACAACATGTACGGGCCGACCGAGTGCACCGTCGACGCGCTCCAAGCCCGCCTGGCCAGTGCCGATACGCCGGTGCTGGGCCGTCCGGTGCGCGGCCTGCGCGCCTACGTGCTCGACGCCGCGCTGCGGCCGGTGCCGCCCGGTGTGACCGGCGAGCTTTATGTGGCCGGTGCCGGTCTGGCCCGCGGCTATCTGGGCCGGCCGGGGCTGACCGCCGGGCGGTTCGTGGCCGACCCGTACGGTCCGCCGGGGACGCGGATGTACCGCACCGGTGACCTGGTGCGCCGCCGCGCGGACGGGCCGTTGGTCTTCGCCGGGCGGGCGGACGACCAGGTCAAGATCCGCGGCCACCGCGTCGAGCCGGGCGAGGTCGAGGCCGTGCTCGCCGCCCACCCCCGCCTCGCCGGGGCCGCCGTGATCGCCCGCACCGACCGCCTTGGGGACACCCGCCTGGCCGCCTACGCGGTACCCGCCGCCGGGGCCGTGGTCGACCCGGCCGACCTGCGCGCCTTCCTCCGTCAGCGCCTCCCGGCCTACCTGGTGCCCGCCGCGTTCGTCACGCTGGACGCCCTGCCGCTGACCCCGAACGGCAAGCTCGACCGGGCCGCACTGCCCGTACCGGAGACCGCCGCGACCACCGGCGGACGCGCGCCGCGCACGCCCCGGGAGCGGGCACTGTGCGAACTGTTCGCCGAAGTACTCGACGTCCCCGCGGTCGGCGCCGACGACGACTTCTTCGCCCTGGGGGGCCACTCCCTGCTCGCCGCCCGCCTGGCCAGCCGGATCGGCGAGACCCTGGCCGTCCCCTCGGCTCTGTCGGCGCTTTTGGAGGCACCCACCCCGGCGGGCCTGGCCCGCCGCCTGGACACCCAGGACGCGCACACCGTGTCGTCCTGGGTGCCGGACACGGAGGCGGAGCTGAGCCCCGACCTGCGCTTCGCCCCCTCCCCGCCTCGCGCGAGTGCCCCGGCCGAGGTCCTGCTGACCGGCGCCACCGGCTTCGTCGGCGCCTTCCTGCTCGCCGAGCTGCTGGAGCGGACGACGGCCCGGGTGCACTGCCTCGTGCGCGCGCGGACCGCCGCCCAGGCACACGAGCGGCTGGCCGGGGCCCTGCGGAAGTACGGCATCAAGGCCGCACCGGACGATCCGCGGCTGAGCGTCGTCCATGGCGACCTCGCCGCCGCCGGTCTCGGCATCGGCCCGGCGCGCTGGGCGCGGTTGCGCGAGAGCGTCGACACGATCGTGCACAGCGGCGCGCAGGTCCACCACCTCTCGCCCTACACCCGCCTCAAGCCCGCCAACGTCGAAGGCACCCGGACCCTGCTGCACCTGGCGGCCGAGGGACGCCCGAAGGCCTTCCACCACCTCTCCACCCTCGGCGTGTTCCGCAGCGCCCCGAACTCGTCTGTCATCACCGAGAGTTCGCCGACCAACGGCGAGCGGCACCCGTTCGGCAGGGGGTACGCGGCGAGCAAGTGGGTGGCCGACCTGATGGTGGAACGCGCCTTCGCGCGCGGGCTGGGCGGCGGCATCCACCGGCTGGGCCGCGTCTGGGCACACACCGCCACCGGCACCGTCAGCCGGGACGACATGTTCTCCCGGCTGCTGACCAGTTGCGCGGCGCTCGGCTGCCATCCGGCCGAACCGATGCTGCACGAGGCCCTGCTGCCCGTGGACACCGTCGCCGCCGCCGTCGTGCAGTTGGTGCTCGGCGACGACGCAACCGGCCGGGTGCACCATCTCCACCACCCGCGCGTCACCGGCCCCGCCGCCTTCATGGCCGCCTACGGCCAACTGCACGGCCCGAACAGCGAAGAGGTCCCGCTCGGCGAGTGGCTGCACCGGCTGCGCCGCGCCACCGACCGGGGACAGCAACTGCCGATCCTGCCCTACCAGGCCCACCTGGAGGAGTACGCGCAACAAGCACCGCCCGTCCGGCAGTCGGCGCCGGAGTTCGACAACGACCGGACCGTCCGCCGGCTGCGGCGCCTGGGGGTCGAGATCCCGGAGATCGACCAGGCGGCGATCTCCGGCTACTGGACCTTCGTCGGACGGCGGGACACCGACATGACCGCCGAGAACCAGTGATGGTGACGATGGCCTTGCACCACGAAAGCCCACCCGTTGACACCCCGACGACCTGTCGTACCCGTACGAGAGCGAGCATGCGGCCGCGTTCGATCGTGCACGGCCGCCAACGCTGGGAAGTGGACCGCGTGCGCGGCAGGCCCGCCCTGGCGCGGCTGACGGAGGCCGAACTCCGGCGCGTACCCGGCATCGAGGAGGTGCGCGCCAGCCCCGTGACCGGCCGTGTGCTGCTGCGCCACGACCGCACCCTCACCCCGCGGCAGGCCGCGGGGCTGCTGCGCGGGGCCGTCGAACGCGCCTGGGCGGCCCTGCGTACGGCCGCGGCGAAGCTGCTGGGCCGCGGACCCGCCGCGGAACCGGGACCCGACAGGACGGCAGCGCGCACAGAGGGACGGAGCGACTTCGGTGCGGAGGGGCGAAGTGCCGGGAGCCGGCTGCCCAAAGTGCTCGGCTTCGCCGCCGGCGGTGTGGCCCTCGCGGTCACAGGCGCCGGGTCGTTCCTGCTGAGGATACTCAGCCGCCCCCTGCTCACCCTCGGCCTCGCGGCCGGAGCTACGGCGGCCGTCGTCCGCCGTGCCTGGCGCACGTCCGGCCGCACGCGCGACGAGCCCGGCGGAGCCGCCCCGGGGCCCCATGCCCTGCGGCGCATCATCGGCCCGCACAAGCGGAAGTTCGGCCTGGCCGCTCTGCTGTCCGGGCTCTCGCAGCTCGGCGAGATGGCGCTGTTCGCCCTGTCCCCCTCGATCGTGCTGCTGCTCGCCAGAGGCGGCAGCGCCACCCTGGCCGGGCTCGGCGTGGTCGGTGTCACCGCCCAGCTCACCCTGCTCGCGGGCGCCGCCGGAGCGGCCTGTCTCGCGATGGCCGCCTCCGGCTACGGCGCCAGCGTCGCCTGGCGTCGGCTCGCGCAGGACATCGAGGACGACTGGCGGGTGCGCACCTACGAACACGTCCAGCGGGTGGCGCCGGCCGACCTCGAGAACGAACGGGTCAGCCGGGTCAACGCCGTGCTGTCCGAGGACATCGGCCAGATCGGCACGTTCGTCGGGTCGAACATGCACGAGGTCGTCCAGATGGGCACGGCCCTCGCGCTGCTCGTCCCGGCGTTCCTGCTGCTGGCCCCGCAGATCGCCTGGATCGCCTTCGCGCCGATCCCGGTGGTGTCCTGGCTGTCCTTCCGCTTCCACGAACGCGCGATCACCAGTCACACCGCGTCCGACGAGGAACGCTCCCGGCTGAACGGCCGGGTGACCGAGAACCTGCACGCCCACACCACCATCAAGTCGGCGGTCACCGAGGACCACGAGATCGCCCGGATCACCGAGCTGAACCGCAAGTGCAGCGACGCCAACCGTGCCACCGGACGCAGCTCGGCGATCCCGCCGCAGATCCTGCGCCTGGCCGGCGGTTCGGCGCTGGTCGGCACGGTCCTGCTGGGCGGCCGGTCCGTGCTGCGGGGCACCCTGTCCACCGCGGCCTTCGGCCCGCTGATCGAGATGCCGGGCATCGCCATGCTGCGGCTGTCCCGGCTCGGCTCCACCACCGACCAGTACCAGCGCACCGTCACCGCACTCGACCGCGTGGAGCGGCTGCACACCCTGCCCGTCGAACCCTTCAGGGAGGGCAGCGAGGTCCCCCTCCCCGAGGTGAAGGGGGAGATCGAACTGCGCAGGGTGACCTTCGCCTACCCCGGCCGGTCACCGGCGCTGCGCGAGACGTCCATGGTGATCCCGCCGGGCCGGACCATCGGCATCGTCGGCACCAGCGGCGCGGGCAAGACCACCATCGCCAAACTGCTGATGCGCTTCCACCACCCCGACCAGGGACAGGTGCTGCTCGACGGCGCGGACGTCCGCACCCTGGCCCTGCCCGACCTGCGGCGCGCGATCGGATACGTCACCCAGGAGCCGTTCCTGTTCGACGCGACGATCGCCGAGAACATCCGTTACGGCGTCTTCCACGCCACCGAGGAACAACTCGTCGCCGCCGCCCGCACCGCCGGGGCGGACACCTTCATCGACACCCTGCCCGACGGCTACGCGACCCGCGTCGGCGAACGCGGCGCCGCCCTGTCCGGCGGGCAGAAACAGCGCATCGCGCTGGCCCGTGCCATCCTGCGCGACCCACCCGTCATCATCCTCGACGAGGCCACCTCAGCCGTCGACAACGAGACCGAGGCCGTCATCCAGCAGGCGCTCCACGCGTTCGGCACGGACCGCACGATGGTCGTCATCGCCCACCGGCTGTCCACCGTCCAGAGCGCCGACCAGATCTACGTCATGGGCCCCGGCGGTCTGGTCGCCGAACAAGGCACGCACGACGAACTCGTCACCCGCGGCGGCACCTACACCACCCTGTGGAAGTTGCAGGCCGGCAGACCGGCCCTCAACTGACGCCGTGACCGCGGCCGCGCCGGGGACCGTACGGCATGCCTCGGCGCGGGCTCCGCGCTGCCCTTCCGGGCTCGCGGACCGCTTGTCATTCGTTCGGGTGGCAGCAACATCACAGCCATCGGAAAACCGCCGCTGACCTGCCATGATGGGTCAGGTCCCAGGCCCTCACCACGCCCGTCCGGCCACCGTGGCCCAGTCGCCCGGTCGGCCCGTCGGGAGCAGAACAGGAGCCGACATGACGCACCCGACCAACGCGTTCGAGGACGACACAGCCCGCTTCCTGGTGCTCGTCAACGACGAGGGCCAGCACTCGCTGTGGCCCGCCTTCGCCGAGGTGCCCGGCGGCTGGACCACAGCCCACCCCGAGGACACCCGTCAGGCATGTCTCGATTACGTGGAGAAGGCGTGGACCGACATGCGGCCCCGCAGTCTCGCCGAGGCCATGGACGACGAAGACGGGGACCGGCACCGGCGGTGACCAGTGGTGAACGGCCGCCGCGGCAACGGCCGTTCACCCGCCGCCCGGGTCCTCGCACTCCGAACGATCGGCAAGCCGCCCGCGGGCCTCCGCCCGGTGCGTCCGCTCATCCCCCGAACCGTCTAGGACACCGCCGTGACCCTCACCGAACCCCGTGCCGTTCTCTCCCGCCACCCGGCCCTCGAGGACTTCTCCTCGCGGGTCACCGACTTCCTCGACACGCACCTGCCCGAGCCCGGCACCGAGGCCGCGGCCCGGCCGCGCTGGCTCGAACTGCGCCGGCACGCCGCCGAGGCCGGCCTGACGGGCTTCGACCTCACGTGCGCCGCCGTCGAGCCGGGCGGCGGACACGGACCGGCGGGAGCCCGGGACCCGGTCGTGCCCCCGGACCTCGGACGTACGGCCCAGGGACTGGCGATATTCCTGGCCGGTCGGCGCGACTGCGACGCCCGGGAGATCTTCAGCACGGGACACGGCGCCATGGCCCTGCGCCACGGGACTCCCGTCGTCACCCAGGCGGTACGCGAACGCGTGGTGGAGCGCGGCGAGTTGGCGGGCGTGGCGTCGAGCGAACCGCACTCCGGCTCCGATCTGCGCGGCCTGCGGACGGTGGCGGTCGACCACGGCGACCATCTGCTGCTGTCGGGCACGAAGGGCCTGGTCAGCCGGGTCGAGGAGGCGACCGGTTTCGTCGTCTTCTGCAAGGTGGTCGGACCCGAACAGGCCGTCGCGGCGGACACGGACGGCACCTGGCTGCGCGAGGTGCCCCTGACGGCGCTGTGGGTGCCGACGTCGACCGCGGGCATCCTGACCGAGACCGCCGACCAACTGGGGCTGCGCGGCTGGAGTCTGGGCCATCTGCACTTCGACAACGTACGGGTCGGCAAGGACCTGCTGCTCGGCGCGCCCGGGGAGGGCCGCCTCATCTTCGACGTGCACTTCTCCAACTGGCGTCTGATGATGGCGCTGGTCTGTCTGGGCGCGGCGACCGCCGCGATCGAGGAGACGATGGCCCGGGCCCGCCGGCGCAGCGTCGGCCGCACGTCCCTGGCGAGCGTGCCCTCCGTCGTCGCCCGCCTCGGCACCGCGGCCGCCGAGGTCCAGGCGGCCACGGCCTGGTGCTTCTCCCTGCTGGAACGGATGGAGCGGCACGGCGACGGCGTCGACGTGGCGGCCTGCTCCGCCGCGAAGGCGCTCGCCACTGACACGTCGTACCGCGCCGTCGACGTCGGGCTCCAGCTCCACGGCAGCGAGGGGTACACGCGGTGCACGCCGATGGAGAAGCGGCTGCGGGACATTCGGGGACTGCGGATCGCAGACGGGCCGAACGACACCCTTTACAGCGCCCTGGCCCATTCCCTGCTCATGAGTACGCCGGCGGTCCCGTCCCTGGTGGCACAACGGCACGGATGAATTCAGGAAAGTTTGCTGCGGAGCATCGCGAGATAGAAGGGGAGTTTCCGCAGGGCCGCTTTGGGAACCACGTACACTTCCACGCTGCCGTCCACGTGGTCGCTGATGGTGAGCGTGCACTTTCCTTTCGCATGGCGCACTTCCGCGGAATAAAGAATTTCCTCCCCTTCATTCTGTCCAGCGGGAACGGGATCGCCGGTCGCGGAATTCCCCATGATGACTCCTCACTCACAGAAGACGTGGCGGATGCCGTGCGCGGCATGCCCCGGGCTGCACGGTACCCAGGCGGAGACGGAGGAGATCAACCGAACCAAGGCTGCACCCGAAAGGGTGAAAATGCTGGATCATCCTGGTGAAGTGGCTACCGGAGACGCTAAAGTCGAATTCTGAGGACATTGCCGGGTATTCCGACATGCCGCGAGAAGGGCTGCACCCATCATGCTTATTCCCGTATTTCTGGTTGGGGCAGCTTCGGCCCCCCTCGTCAAAAAGATCATCCGCGGGACGGTCAAGGGCTCCGTGAAACTGGCGATGGACGCCAAGCGGGTCGCCCACGAAATCAATGAGGATCTGAGCGACATCGCCGCCGAGGCCAGCGCCGAGGTCTTCGCCGCCGACCTCCAGGAGAGCCCTGAGGTGCCCCGCCAGACCACGAAGAAGGCCCGCACCTCCAGCGCGACCTCGTAGCATCGACCGCCGCTCGGCGGTCGGACGAAGCCGGGTCCGGAAGTGCGGGCCAGGGCCGTCAGAGTTTCTTCCGAAGCACTACTTCAGATACGGGCCCGCGGTGCCGATCTTTCCCGGTGCCGCGTTCTTGCCGCCCAGATCCAGGACGTACACCCGTAGATTCCCCTTGCCGGGGGCGGCCGCGGTCAGCGTTCCGTCGGTCACCGTCTTCACGTCACCCGTGACCGCGTCCTTGTAGGTGCCGTTCGGAATGTTCCTGAACGTCGCGCCGTCCGTCACGGTCACCAGAGCGAAGCTGTCCACCCCCGAAGCGGCATCCGTGTAGCGGCGCTTGTACGCCATGTTCCCCGAGATGTCGGCCGTCGAGTACTGGCCCATCTGGAGCGCGGGCACGGCCCGGCGGATCTGGTTCAGCCGCTGCACATGCTTGACCAACGGCGCGTCGAGCGTGGTCGCCACAGCGCCGGACGCGCCGGAGACCGTACCGAAGTCCGAGGCCGTGACCGTGCCTTCGAGCTTGTCGCCGTAGTACGCGCGGCCGGTGGAGGCCAGCGGGCAGGTCGGTCCGCAGTCGATCTGCTTGCCCGCCTGGAACTCGGTCTCCGAGCCGTAGTACAGCGTCGGAATCCCGCGGAACGTCCACATCAGTGACATGTTCTCCGCCCAGGCGTCGGTGCCGCCCGCATAGCGGTTGGACGACTTGTTGGGCCCGTAGTCATGACTGTCGACGTAGACGACGTTGTAGGTGGCGTCGTTGGTCGAGTCGTCGGAGTCCTTGCCGTTGTTGTAGGCGTTGGACGCGTCACCGAAATTCATGTGCATCCGCATGTCGATGATGTTCATGCCGGAGAACTTGCTGCGATCGGGCGTGTGGTACGTGTTCCCGTCCAGGAAGGCGTTGGTGGACGTCGGCTGGCTGCCGGTGCCCAGCTGCTCCTCGTAGGTGTACTGCTCCAGGGCCGCCTTCTCGTCGTCGGCGTCGTACTCCCCCCGCTCCTTCCAGGTGTAGAACTGCGCCGAGTGGTTCACCGAGCCGCGGTTCCACTTGTCGTTGACGAAGGCCGCGACCTCCGCGAAGACGAAGAAGTCCTGTGCCTTGGCCGCGCCGAACTGCTGGGTGACCCGCTCCTGGATCGCGGGCAGGAAGCGGCGGTTCCAGGTGACGCGCGGAATGTGCACGGCCGTGTCGACGCGGAAGCCGTCCACGCCCATGTCGATGTACTTGTCGTAGGCGCCGATCAGATAGTTCTGCACCTGGGTGTTCTCGGTGTTGAAGTCCGCCAGGTCCTCGTGCAGCCAGCACGAGCGGGAGTCCTCGCCCTCCCAGTTGCCGATCCAGCACTGGTGGTACAGGGCCTTGGGGAACATGCCCGAAGTGGGACTCGGCCACTGGCAGTTGTAGAGCGTGTAGCCCTCGGCGCTCTTGCCGCCGGTCGGCTTGCCCCAGTTGACGCAGGTGTTGCCCGACGGTTCGGCCGTCGACCAGAGGTCGCCGTTGTAGTACGCCTTCCCGGACACGGGCTCCACGGTTAGGCCGTCGTACTCGAAGCCCTCGTTCTTCGCGTCGTAGTACCAGCTCCACTCGGAGTCGCGGACGCCGTACACGGTGGGGGTGAACAGGCCCTTGGCGCCCCAGCGGGAGGAGTGGTTGTAGACGACGTCCTGGTAGATCTTCATGCCCTTGGCGTGGGCCGCGTCGATCAGGTCCTGGTAGGAGGCGCCGGCGGACTCCAGGCGCGGGTCGACCTTGTAGAAGTCGTAACCGTGGTAGCCGTGGTAGTCGTAGTCGGAGCGGTTGAGGACCACCGGAGTGATCCAGACCGCGGAGAAGCCGAGGCCCTTGATGTAGTCGAGTCTGTTGACCAGGCCCTTGAAGTCGCCGCGGAACATGGGGTCGTTGTTGGCGGCGTTGCCCGACTTGACGTGCTGGCTGCCGCCCCGGTTGTTGGAGGAGTCACCGTCGTAGAAGCGGGCGGTGAGGACGAAGTAGATGGGGTCCTTGCGGGGGTCGCCGCCGAGTGGGGTGCCCGAGGTCTGGGCCGGCTGCTCACCGGTGGTCGCGGCGGCCTCGGCGCTCGCCGGGGACAGGTTTCCGGCGGCGTCCAGCGCCTTGACCGTGTAGGTGTACGTGGTCTTCGGTTCGAGTCCCGTGTCGGAGTACACCGTCGACGTGGCGGAGATGACGGAGGTGCCCTTCGTGCCGCCGGAGCGGGTGATCTGGTAGCCGGTCACGCCCGTGTCGTCGGTGGCGGCCGACCAGGTCAGCACGACCGAGGTGTTGGACACGGTCGCCTTGAGCTGGGCCGGAGCGGAGGGCGCCGTGGTGTCGGGCTCCTCGGCGGCGCAGGGGTCCTTGGCGTTCTTGGTGACGACCGTGTTCTTGACCGTCGAGACGCCGGACGCGAGCTGGTAGTTGGCGCCGTTGTTGTTGTCCCAGGTGCCGTTGCCGTTGTTGAACGTCGCCTGCCAGGTCGTGGCGGTGCCCAGGTCGACGGTCTTCTTCACCCAGCCCGTACAGGCGGCCTCCATGCCGGTGCCGGGGACGGTCGTCCACGAGCCGCCGGTCGGCGCCCAGTGCAGGTTGACCGTGGTCCAGCCGACGGAGGCGGTCGAGTAGTAGACGGTCGCGCCGGTGCCCTCGACCGGATCCGTACCGGCGCAGGGGTCGCTGTGGGCCACCGTCCCGTCCTTGACGGTGATCAGGCCGGTGCCGAGCTGGTAGTTGTTCCCGCCGTTGTTGTCCCAGACGCCGTTGCCGTTGTTGAACGTCGCCTGCCAGGCGGTGGCGGTGCCCAGGTCCACGGTCTTCTTCACCCAGCCCGTACAGGCCGCCTCCATCGCGACGCCCGGGACGGTCGTCCAGGAGCCGCCGGAGGGGGCCCAGTGCAGGTTGTACGCGGACCAGTTGGTGGCGGTCGTCGAGTAGTAGACGGTGGCGGTGCCGGCGTCCGCCGCCCGAGCCGTGCCCGCGCCGAACGGCAGGCCGGGCAGGAGGGTCACCAGGAGGGCCGCGACCAGGGCGAGCACGGTGCCCGCGGGGCGGCGGCGTCTGCGACGCGAGGGATGACTCAAGAGGGCTCCTCAGTCCGGGCCGCAGCGCTGCGGCCTTGTTCCCCCACTCCCTCGCGCGCCACAAGCGGAGTAGGCATGCCTTGCTGAAAGTTGCTGCAAGTTTGTGCCGGAGATTACTGGTCCATGACAAGCACGTAAAGAGGTGCGGCGGCCCAGGACTCGCCCGCTTTGAACGCGGTGCGGTCGCCCAGCCTGGTGTCGATCTTGTAGCTGACGGGCTGGTACGCGGTCCACCACGGGGTGCCCTGGACCCGCTCCTGCGGCGGGGACACCTGGACGTACCCGTAGCCGCCCGGCCCCAGGTCGTTCGTGCACGCGGTGGCGATCGAGCTGAACCTCCATTCGAACATCACGGCCGTGACGCCCTTGTCGCCGGGCGGCGCGGCCTGCGCGGTGCCCGGCACCGTGACGGCCACAGCGGCTCCCGCCACGAGGGCGAGTGCAGCGGCCACGGTTCTCCTGGCCATGGTTCCCCCTGATCCACGAAGCGGGGGTGCGGACGAGAGGCCCTAAGCGGCAACGCGCCCGTGCCAGAAGGACTGTTGGACGGTTCTTGCTGCAAAACATCAGAACGACTTGCGGACGTGACCGTACGAGCCCCTCCCCCGTTGGTCAACCCTTGCCGCACCCACACCTTCACCTCCTCCGGAAGAAGCCCGAGCCCAGCGGATTTCCCGCACGTTGGCGAAGTCGAACGTTGAAATGTCTTTCGCAATGCTTGCAACGGTGTTACGTTCAACCGCACTTCCGGTCCGGCGCGCCGGAGGGATGGAACGCATCCGTTCCCTCACGCGCCCGGCTCGCCGGACCGGTCGCACGGTCCGGGCTCCGCGGCCGTATGCCGCCCCGCAGCCCCGCTGCCCCGACCCCGGGGCCGGTCGCGGAGCCTTCCGGCCACCGCCCGTCCGGCCCGCCTCACTGTGGGCAACGGGGCGGTCACCCGCTACAGTCGCCTGCCATGACCGCGCGGCTCGCCGACATCGCAGACCGGGCGGGGGTCAGCAAGGCCACGGTCAGCCGCGTGATCAACGGCGCGCGCTGCGTCGCCCCGGACACCCGTGCCTGTGTCGTCGCGGCACTCGACGCGCTCGGCTACGAGCGGCCTTCGCGGCCCCGGCAGCGCGACGCCGGACTGGTCGGACTGATCACCCCCGAGCTGGACAACCCGTTCTTCCCCGCGCTGGCGCAGGTGATCGGCCAGGCGCTGACGCGCCTCGGCCACACGCCGCTGCTCGCCACCCAGAGCCCGGGCGGCTCGACCGAGGACGAGCTGACGGACATGCTGGTCAGCCATGGCGTGGACGGCCTGATCTTCGTCTCCGGGCTGCACGCGGACACCACCGCGGGCACCGGGCGCTACGACCGGCTGCTCGCGCGGCAGGTGCCGTTCGTGCTCATCAACGGCTTCTCGCCGGCGGTCGGGGCGCCGTCCGTCTCCCCCGACGACGACTTCGCCATGGACCTGGCCGTGACCCATCTCGCGGCGCTCGGGCACACCCGCATCGGACTGGCGGTGGGGCCCGCGCGCTTCGTGCCGGTGCAGCGCAAGATCGACGGCTTCCGCGGCGCCGTACGGGAGCGGCTGGGGCTCACGGCCGAGGAGTCGGCCGGGCTGGTCCGGCACTCGCTGTTCACCCTGGAGGGCGGGCGGACCGCGGCGGCGGCGCTGCTCGACCAGGGGTGCACGGCCGTGGTGTGCGCGAGCGACATGATGGCGCTCGGCGCCGTCCGCTGCGCGCGGCAGCGTGCGCTGGCCGTGCCCGGGGACTTCTCGGTGATCGGGTACGACGACTCCCCGCTCATCGCGTTCACCGATCCGCCGTTGACGACGATCCGGCAGCCGGTGCAGACGATGGGGCAGGTCGCCGTGGAGCTGCTGCGGGAGGAGATGGCGGGCCGCCCCGCGCCGCGCACCGAGTTCGTCGTGATGCCGGAGCTGGTGGTACGGGGGTCGACCGCGTGCGCGCCGCGCGGGGGCTCCGGCCGCTGACACATGCCGGCGGGCATGGGGAGGGACTCCGGCCGCCGGTTGTCGGGGCGGTGAGCGGGGGCGCCGCCGTCGGGGCGAGGCGCGAGCCCGGCCACTGACGCGCTCTTCCAGGCCGCGGGCCCGGGGTGCCGCCGCCCGTTCACGGCGCCGTGAGCAGGGGACGCCACCAGTCGGGGTGCTGCTTGTACCAGTCGGCCGTCGCGGCGAGGTCGGAGTCGAAGTCGCCGCGCGGGTGGTGGCCGAGTTCGTCGGTGATCTTGGTGTGGTCCACCGCGTAGCGGCGGTCGTGGCCCTTGCGGTCGTCGACGGTGCGGATCCGCTCGGGTCCGGCGCCGCACAGTGCGAGCAGCCGGTGCGTCAGGTCCAGGTTGGTGAGTGAGGTGCCGCCGCCGATGTTGTAGGTCTCTCCCGGGCGGCCCGCGAGCCGGACCCGTTCGAGGGCTCTGACGTGGTCGTCGACGTACAGCCAGTCCCGTATCTGGAGGCCGTCGCCGTAGAGCGGGACGGTGCCGCCGTCCAGGAGGGCGGTGAGGAAGCGCGGAACCAGCTTCTCGGGGTGCTGGTAGGGGCCGAAGTTGTTGGAGCAGCGGGTGACCCGGACGTCGAGGCCGTGGGTGTGCCGGTAGGCCAGGGCGAGCAGGTCGGCGGCGGCCTTGGACGCCGCGTAGGGCGACGACGGCGCGAGCGGGGTGTGTTCCGTGGCCGCGCCGCGCGGGATCGAGCCGTACACCTCGTCGGTGGAGACGTGCACGAGGGTGCGTCCGCCGTGCCGCAGGGCCGCGTCGAGGAGGACCTGCGTGCCGAGCACGTTGGTGCGGGCGAACGCGCCGCCGTCCTCGATGGAGCGGTCGACGTGCGACTCGGCCGCGAAGTGCACGATCTGGTCGTGCCCGGCCACCAGCGACGCCACCAGTTCCGTGTCGCACACGTCGCCCCGGACGAAGGTGAGGCCGGGGTGTGCGCCGACCGGGTCGAGCCGGGCGATGCTGCCCGCGTAGGTGAGCTTGTCCAGGACGGTCACGGCCGTGTCCCGGGGGCCGTCGGGACCGAGCAGATGACGGACGTAGGCGGATCCGATGAAGCCGGCTCCGCCGGTGACGAGGATCGTTGAGCTCATGAGGTGAGATGCACCTTGCTGTGGTCGCCGAGCACGAGACGGTGGGCCTGCGGGGGGTGCGGGGCCTGTCCGACCACGGCGCCGCGGCCGATGAGGGACGCCTCGATCCGGACCGCCCCCTCGATCCGGGCGCCGCGCAGCAGGACGGAGTACTCGATGGCGCTGTCCGCCACCCGGCAGTCCTCCCCGATCGAGGTGTACGGCCCCACGCTGGAGTTGCTGACGACGGCGCCGGCGCCGATGACGACCGGACCGACCACGCGCGAGCCGCGGACGACGGCGCCCTCGGCGACCCGGACCCGGCCGACCAGGGTGCTGCCCGGGTCGACCTTGCCCTCGACGCCGCCTTCGAGGACGTCGAGCACCTCGCGGTTGACCTCCAGCATGTCCTCGACGCTGCCGGTGTCCCGCCAGGGCCGGGTGGTGACGGTGGCGTGCACCGGGTGTCCCTGGTCGATCAGCCACTGGATGGCGTGGGTGATCTCCAGTTCGCCGCGGGCCGAGGGGCCGATGGCGCGCACCGCCTCGTGCACGGCGGGGCTGAACGCGTAGACACCGATGAGGGCCAGGTCGCTGCGGGGTGTGTCGGGCTTCTCCTCCAGGGCGAGCACCCGGCCACCGGCGTCCACCTCGGCGACGCCGAAGGCGGACGGGTCGGGGACGCGGGTCACCAGCAGCCGGGCCGCGGCGGGTGCGGACGCGCCGCGGGTCAGCTCGGTGACGCCTTCGGGAACGTAGTTGTCGCCGAGGTAGAGCAGGAAGTCGTCGTCGCCGAGAAAGTCGCGGGCGATCAGGACCGCGTGCGCGAGCCCGAGCGGCCGGGGCTGCGGAAGGTAGGTGATCCGCAGGCCGAACCCGCCGCCGTCGCCGGTCAGTTCGCGGATGGCCGGACCGTGCGTGCCGACGACGATGCCGACGTCGCGGACGCCGGCCGCGGCGAGGGATTCGAGGGCGTAGAACAGCACGGGCTTGTTGGCGATCGGAAGCAGTTGCTTCGCACCGGAGTAGGTGAAGGGTCTGAGCCTGCTGCCGGTGCCTCCGGCCAGCACCAGCGCCTTCACCTGGGACTCCGGGGTAACGAGGCCTTCTGGGGTTGTGCTCTCAACGCGCCCTCCTCGGGCCAGTGGCGTGGTACTGCCGGAAGGTCACCCCGACTCAAGCAGAGCGGCACCGGCGACCGCAAGACCGACCTGAAACTTTCTGCAATTGCTTGCGGACGGTCGGGGCAGGGTGTTTGACTCACTTCCCGCAGCACCGGAGCGGCCGGTCCAACGCCGTTGCCACGCGGTGCAGTTCGCCCGAACGCAAGGCAGTCCGTCCGACCCGTGGGGGCCGCAGGTGACAGGTATCCGGCAAGCCCGGCAGCTCGAGAGAGAGGCCCGCCATCTGGCGCCCGGCGCGTCCGAGGAGACCGAGCACGGGCGCCGGGTGTTCGCCGAGGGCCGGGGGCCCGTCCTGACCGACCTCGACGGCAACCAGTACCTCGACTTCGCCGCCGGCACCCTGACCCAGTCGCTCGGACACGGTCACCCCGAGGTCGTCGAGGCCCTTACGGCCCAGGCGCACAAGCTGTGGAACGTGCACGACAGCGCGACCCCGGACCGCGCCGAACTCCTAGAACTGCTCGCCCGGTTGCTCCCCGGCCACCTGGACACCTACGCGTTCTTCTCCACCGGCGCGGAGGTCGTCGAGGCGGCCCTGCGGGTCGTGCAGTCGACCGCCGCGCTCGGCCGCAACCGGATCGGCGCGCTGCGCCACGGCTTCCACGGCAAGACCATGGGCGCCAGGATGCTGGTGCACTGGGACGTCGGCCACCAGTCGTTCAGCGGCAACAGCGTGCTCGGCTACGCGCCCTACTGCTACCGCTGCCCGCTGGAATTGGAGTACCCCTCCTGCGGGGTGCGGTGCGCGGCTCTGGTGGAGCGGCACATCGCCCGCAAGCCGAACGTCTCCGCGCTGGTCTTCGAACCCGTCCTCGGCGCCGCCGGGGTCGTCGTGCCGCCGCCGGGCTACTGGGAGCGGGTCGGCGAGGCCTGCCGCGAGGGCGGCGTGCTGCTGGTGGCCGACGAGGTGCTGACCGGCGGCGGCCGCACGGGCGCCTTCCTCGCCAGCGAACTGCTCGGTTTGGAACCGGACTTGGCGATGCTGGCCAAGGGCACGGCGAACGGCTTCCCGTTCGCCGTGCTGGCCGGCCGCTCGGAGCTCCTGCGCAGCCCCGAGGCCGCGACCCCGGGCGCGTACGCGTCGACGTACGCGGGCAATCCGCTCGGGATCGCCGCCGCCCACGCCACCCTGGAGGTGATCGAGCGCGACCGGCTGATCGAGCGCGTCGGCACCCTCGGCGCACGGGTCGGGGAGCGGCTCGCGGCACTGGACGAGCGGTTCGACCAGCTCGGCCAGGTGCGCGGGCTCGGGCTGCTGTGGGGGCTCGAGTTCGTCTCCGACCCCGGCAGCCGCACCCCGGCCCCCGACATCGCCCGCGCCGTCTACACCACCGCCCTCGACCTGGGGCTCAGGGTCGCGCTCGGCGGGCACGTCCTGCGTCTCGCACCGCCGTTCACCATCGACGAGCATCTGCTGGACGAGGGCCTGACCCTGCTGGGCGAGGCCATCGAGCGGGTCACCGGCGGCCCGACCGCCGAGCGGGTGGTCGCGTGATCGTCGCCGAACACCTGGTCAAGGAATTCAAGCTGGCCGAACGGGGGCCCGGCCTGCTCGGCAGCCTCTCCACGCTGCTCACCCGCCGCCACCGCATCGTGCGCGCCGTGGACGACGTGTCCTTCGAGATCCCGGCCGGCACCAAGACGGCGTACATCGGCGCCAACGGTGCGGGCAAGTCGACCACCATCAAGATGCTCACCGGCATCATGACCCCGACCTCGGGCCGCTGCCTGGTCGCGGGCCTGGAGCCGTACCGCAACCGGCAGCTCAACGCCCGCCGCATCGGCGTGGTCTTCGGCCAGCGCAGCCAGCTCTGGTGGGACCTGTCCGTCCCGGACTCCTTCCGCATCCTGCGCCGCATCTACGACATCCCGGACGCCGTCTACGAACGCAACCTCGCGCTGTTCCGGGAGCTCCTCGACATCGACGCGCTCGGCTCCACCCCCGTACGGCAGCTCAGCCTCGGCCAGCGGATGCGCGCGGAGATCGCGGCGAGCCTGCTGCACGACCCCGAGGTGCTGTTCTGGGACGAGCCCACCATCGGACTGGACATGGTGCTCAAGGACGCGGTGCGCGAGCTGGTCAACCGCGCCCACCGGGAGCTGGGCACCACCGTGGTGCTCACCAGCCACGACATCGCCGACATCGCCGCGATCTGCGACAGCGCCCTGGTCGTGGACCACGGCCGGGTCGTGCACCAGGGCTCCCTGCACGAGCTGTTACGGACCTCGGGGCACCGCGCGGTCGTCTTCGACCACCGCGACACCACCTCGGTGACGGCGGCGCTCGGCACCATCGAGGCGGGGCTGCCCGGCGTGCGCGCGCTGCCCGGGGACGAGGGGCGCATCCGCGTCGAGTACCCGACCGGCGCGTACACCTCCCGGCAGGTGCTCGCCTTCCTCCTCGACCGCTTCGACCTCGCCGACTGGTACGCGCCCGAACCGGATCTGGAGGACGTGCTGCGGCAGATCTACAGCGGTTCGAGGGCGGCCGAGCCCGCCGCCGCGGGAAGCGGCGACGCATGACGGGACGGCTGCGCACCTACCTGCCCTTCGCCACCAGCGGGTTGCAGTCCCTGCTCCAGTACCGCTCCACGTTCGCCATGACCGCGATGACCGCGGCGGCCGGCGCGGCGGTCACCGTCTTCCTGTGGCGGGCCGTGTACGCCGCGGACCCCGGCAGCGGCCCCGGCGGCTTCGACCAGCGCGGTATCACCACCTATCTGCTGGTGGCCCAGCTCCTCCAGGTGCTGCACACCAACCGGGTGGACGACGAGGTCGCCGCCGAGGTGTACCGGGGCGACGTCGCGGTGATGCTGGTGCGGCCCGTCAGCTACCCGGTGATGCGGTTCTTCTCCTGCCTGCCGGTGGTGGCCGCCAACGCCGTCCTGGTCGGCGTACCGGTGTTCGCCCTGTTCGCGCTGCTGGTGCCGCTCACCCGGCCCGAACCCCTGGACCTGCTGCTGTTCGCACTGTCCACCGCGTGCTCGGTGCTCCTCGCCTTCTGCGTGAACCTGCTGACCGGCATGACCGGCTTCCTGACCACCAACACCTGGGGGGTGCGCATGGTCAAGCAGAGCGTGGTCGCCTTCTTCGCCGGACAGCTCGTGCCCATCGCGCTCATGCCGGGTCCGCTGGCGGCGCTGGCCAGGGCGCTGCCGTTCAGCGGCATGGTCGACGGGCCGCTGACCCTGCTCCTCGGCCGGTACGACGGCTGGTCCGCCGCCGCCGGAGTGCTGGCCGGACAGCTCGCCTGGGCCGCCGGGCTGACCCTGCTGTGCGCCGTGCTGTGGCGCTCCGCGCTCGGACGCCTGGAGGTGCTCGGCGGATGACCCCACCCGTGCGCACGCCACCGGCCGCGGCCCGAACCCTGCTGCGCTACGCGCGCCTCACCTGGTTCCTCGGCGGCGTGGGACTGCACCGGCTGGCCGCCTACCGGATGGACTTCCTGCTGGGCGCGGGCGCGTTCCTGGTCCGGGTCGGCATCCAGACCGCGGTCGTCGGCCTGGTCTTCCGCCAGGTCCCGGCGGTCGGCGGCTGGTCGTACCACGAGGTGCTGTTCCTGCTCGGCTTCTCGCTGCTGCCGCGCGGTCTCGACCACCTCTTCACCGACCAGCTGTGGGAGCTGGGCCGCAAGCTCGTCCAGCGCGGCGAGTTCTACCGCTATCTGATCCGCCCGGTGAACCCGCTGTTCTCGCTGCTGTCGGAGCGCTTCTTCCACCCGGACGGACTGGGCGAACTGGTCGTCGGCGCGGCCCTGGTGGGCTACACCGGCGCCGAGCTCGGCCTGTCGCCGACCCCCGCGCAGTGGGTGCTCGCGCCGCTGCTGGTGCTGTGCGGGGCGCTGATCCACACGGCGGTGAAGCTGCTCTTCGCCTCGCTGTCCTTCTGGACCGTGACGAGCCTGCCGTCGATGTACGCGGCCGGCCAGGTCTCGGAGTTCGCCGCCTACCCGCTCGACATCTACCACCCGTCGCTGCGCGGACTGCTGACCTGGGTCCTGCCGTTCGCCTTCACCGCGTACGTGCCGAGCACCTATCTGCTGCACGGCTCGGCCGGGCTGCTCGGCTGGCTGCCCGTGGTGACCGCCGGCGCCCTGGCCCTCGCCCTGGCCGTGTGGCGGCGCGGCATCGACACCTACGAGATGACCGGGAGCTGAGGCCCATGACGGACCCCCTGACGGATCCCGTGCCGGACGGCGACGCGCTGGGCGCCCTGCTGCGCGCGGCCCCGTGGATGAACGAGGACGGCCGCCGGGCCGACCGCTTCGAGGTGACCGACCACGTGAGGCTGGACGCGCACACCCGTCTCCTCGTGGTGCGCGCGGCCGGCGGGCCCGGGGCGGGGCAGCGGTACTTCGTGCCGCTCGCCCCGGACAGCGGCGAAGAGGCGCACGGGAGGCCGGAGTTCGACCGCGCCGCCTGGCGGGCCGCCGGAGCCGGGGCCGAGCTGACCACCGCGCGCGGCGGCACCGTCCGCTTCCGCGGCACGGGCCCGGCGGCGGGGACACCGCGCGCGCTGCCCTTCGAGCGCGGCTGGTCCTCCAACGCGCTGTCCCTGCTGGAGACCGGGGGCGTGCCGTACGTGCACAAGACCTACCGGCGTCTCGACGAGCCGGTCCGCGAGCCGGAGCTGCTGCGGCTGATGAACGGCACCGGCCGCACCCCGGACTGGGCGGGCGACTACACCTACGCCGACCCGGCGGACGGCACCCGGCACCCGCTCGGCGTGTTCTACCGGTACGCGCCGGGCGACGGCCTCGACAGCCCGCTGCGGGAGAACATGCGCTCGCTGTGGCCGAAGGTGACCGGCACGGACCGGGCTCCGGGCATCGAGGCGACCGTGCGGGACCATCTGCGGCCGCTCGCGCGGAATCTGCGGGAGGCCGGGCGGTTCCTGGCCGGGTTCCACGCGGACCTGGCCGCCCGCCTCGGCGGCGGCACGCCTCAGCCGTATCCGGTGCTCGACGTCCTCTCCCGCGCCGAGGAACGGCTGACGGTGCTTCAGGCGGCGGACCTCGCGCTCCCGGAGGGTGCGCGTGCCACCGCCTTCGCGGCGCTGCGCGCGGAGGCCGCGGCGCTGCGGACCCGGTTCGAGGACCGCACCGAGGCGTTCGCGTCCGCGCCCGCCCACGGTGATCTGCACCTGTCCCATCTGCTGTGCAGGCCGCGCGCGGACGGCGGCTGGGCGATGCACGTCATCGACCTGTCGACGCCCGCGCTCGGCCCGGACGAGCCGGGCTGGGCGGCCCAGTCCCCGGTACAGGACCTGGTCGCCATCGAGCGGGCCCTGGAGTACTTCACCGCGGACGAGGCGGCGTTCGAGAGCGCCGGGCGGCTCGGCGTCGACTCCCTGGAGACCATGACGGGCGCGCTGGACGGCGCCGCCGACCGGCCGCCCGCACCGCGCGCCGTGCTGCGCCGGGTCTTCCGCGCGGCCGACGTGTGGCGCGCCCAGGTGCTGCGGCTGCTGCTCGGCCCCGGCTCCTGCGACCCGCTGCGCCGGCTGCTGTACCTGGCCCGACTGCTGCACGAACTCGCCTACAACTGCGACCACGCCCGCCCCTACCACGCCGCGATCGACCTGCGCCACGCGCCGGTGCCCGCGCACGCCCCGGCCCCCACCCCCACCTCAGCGAGGACGTGACCGTGACCGAGACCGATTCCGTGACCGGGCCCCGCACCTCCGACGGTCCCCGCATGCACATCGTCGAGACCTACTTCGAGTGCTGCGGCTTCGACCACACCTTCCTCCAGGGCGGCACCTCGGTATATCTGTGGAACCTCTCCCGGGCGTTCGCCGCCCGCGGGCACCGGGTCTCCATCGTCACCCCGGCCCACGGCCGCCTGGACGACCTGCGCTCCAGATACGACGTCGAGGATCTCGACTACTCCGACACCTACACGCTGCCGCTGCTGCTCGACCCCGAGGTCTGGCAGGGCTTCCCCGCCGAGGCGGACCTCCCGCTCACCACCACCGCGCACCGCATCCGGCTCGACGGAGTGGATCTGTACTTCCTCTCCAACGACTGCCTGGACCGGCTGCCGGACACCTTCTACCCGCCGTACTCCGCCAAGGGCAGCGACCTGGTCTTCTTCAAGCCGCTGGTCTTCCAGGTGGACAGCGTGCGGTTCCTGCGCGCCTGGTTCGGCGCGGAGAAGACACTCGTGCACGCCCACGAGCCGTACTACCACTACCTGCTGCCCGCCGCGTTCCGCGACGACCCGCTCAAGCCCGTGGTCAGCACGGTGCAGAGCAACATGCCGATCACCAAGAAGGTCTACGGCCCCGAGGTGCGCAGGCTCCTCGAACTCCTCGGCGCCGGGCTGCCGCTGCCGCTGGACCCGCCGCTGCCGGCCGAGGTGCGCGCCGACCCGGTCCGCCAGTACCAGCAGCTCACCCATCTGCACTACGAGTACCCGCGCGACCATGTCGCCCTGTACCGGCTGATCCTGGACCACGCCGACCTGGTGGACTTCCTCTCCCCCGGGCAGCTCGACTTCTACGCCGCGTTCCGTGACACGCCGTTCGAGGCGCTGTTCCGGGAGCTGCCGATCGCCGGGGCCGTGCGGGACAACGCGCACAAGATGTTCGTCGGCGGCTGCGCGATCTCCGACCAGTGGCTGGCCTGGGACCCGGCGGAGGTGGACCGCGAGGAGGTGCTGTCCGGTCTCGGTCTCGACCCGGCGCTGCCGACCTTCTTCCACAACGCGCGCTACGCGCTGCACCACAAGGGCCAACTGGAGCTGCTGCGCGCCGTGGACCGGGTGCTCAGCGACGGGCTCGCCGCCAACTTCGTGCTGCGCTGCATCTCCGGCGCCCCGCTCGACGACCCGTACTTCCGTGACGTCGCCGACCGGCACAAGGGGCGGCTGCACCTGGAGTCGGAACGGGTCGGCGAGCGGCGCGTCTTCGAGTACGCGGCGTCATCCGACTTCTGCCTGTTCCCGTCCAAGTTCGAGATGGACACCTTCCTCATCGCGCAGGGCGAGGCGATGGTCTGCGGTGCCGTACCGATCGCCACCGCGCAGGCGGGCATGGCGCACTTCGGGCACGCGCTGCCGGAGCCGGACGCCACCGGGTTCGCGGTGAACCGTTCGTTCGCCGAGGACGACGCGCTGCTCACCGACGCCCTGGCCGCGCGGATCCGCGAGGCGGTGACCCTGTGGACCGAGGACCCGGCGCGCCACCGCGAGCTGGCCTCGCGGGCCGCCGCGGTCGCCCGGCAATTCACCTGGGAGCACTGCGCGGACCTGCACCTGGCCGCGTTCCGCCCGCTCTGGGAGGGCGGGGCACCGGTGCTGCCCGCGGAACGGGCGCTGCGGCACGGCTGGTTCGAGCTGCTCGGTGACGACGAACTCACCGAGGAGGCCCTGCTGCGCCACGGTGACCTGGCGGCGTACGAGCGGCTGGCCCCGCTGGACGCGGCGGCCGCCCGGCGGTTCTGGGACACCGCCTGGCAGCGGGCCGACTTCGCGGTGTGCGAGCGGGTCGCGGAGCGCTTCCCCGGGGCGGTGCCCGAGGAGCCGCGGCGCGCGCTGCGCGAGCGCCACCGGGTCGCGGACGGCGTCCTGACGTACCGGCTGCCGCACGCCGAACGGGTGGAGGTCGTCACGCCCGGCGCCGACGACGGCCGGGGCCGCGCGCTGCCCGAGGTGCGGGAGCTGCGCCGCACCGCGCAGGGCGAGTTCACTGGACCGGCACCGCAGCCGGGGGCCCGGCTGCTGCTCACGCTGGACTCGGGCCGGGTCACCTGGGACGAGGTGCGGCATGGCTGACCACGGGGTGCGGACCGTGCTGCTCGCGGGCGGCGAGGGCCGGCGCATGGGCCCGCTGGGCACCGGCCGGCTGAAACCGCTGGTGCCGTACGGCGGCGCCTGCCGGCTGATCGACTTCAGCCTCGCCAACGCCCGTTCCTCGGGCCTGGGCGAGGTGCTGCTGCTCTCGCAGTACGAGGAGCGGCAGCTGATGGACGACCTGCACCGGGTGTGGAACGGCCACCCGGACTTCCGGGTGCACTTCGGGCCGTACGACCGGGCCTACCGCGAGGCCGGCGGCGGGCTGCCGCGGGAGCTGCCCGAGCGGACCCGGCCGGCCGAGCGGGGCACCGCGGACGCGCTGATCCACAAGGCGGAGTACGTCTTCGGGGGCGACCCGGAGCAGATCCTCGTCCTGCACGCGGACCACGTCTACCGCTTCGACCACGGCCCGCTGGTCGCCGCCCACCGGGCCTCCGGGGCCGCGCTGACCGTCTCGTACCAGCGGATCGAGCGGCGGTGGGTGCACCTGTTCGGGATGGTGCGGTTCGACGGGGCGGGGCGGCTCACCGAGTTCACGGAGAAGCCCGCCGAGCCGACCAGCGACCTGGTGTTCGCCGCGTTCTGCGTCTTCGACGCGGCCGTTCTGCGCCGCTGTCTGGAGAAGCTCGACGGCACCGACTGGCAGCACGACATCAGCCGGGACGTCATCCCGGCGATGCTCGCGGCCGGGGAGCACATCCGCGGCTACGAAGTGGCCGGGCACTGGGAGGACATCGGCACCGTCGAGCGCTACCACCGGGCGCATCTGCGGCTGGCCGCCGAGGGCCCGCGCGCCGGTCTGCCGGTGGAGCGGATGCCCTGGACCATCCGCCCGGACACGGCCCGCGCATGGGTGGCGGACGCCGACGGGGTGACGGCGTCGCTGGTGCCCGCCGATCTCGTCAACGAAGGCCGGGTGGAGCACAGCGTGCTGTTCCCGGGCGTGCGCGTCGGGGCGGGCGCGCGGGTCCGGCGCAGTGTGCTGCTCCCCGGGGCCGTCGTGCCGCCCGGCGGCGACATCGACTCGGCGGTGGTCCTGGAGAACGGCCGCGTCCAACAGGTCACCGACAGCACGGCACTACTGGAAGGAACACACCCATGAGTTCGCCCTCCTACGACATCCTGGTGGTCGGCGGCGTAGGCGTCGACACCGTCGTACGCGTCGAGACCCTGGAGGTACCCCCGGGCGACTCGCTGCACGTGCCGCCCGTCATCGACTACGTCGCGCACACCGGCAACGGCGTGGCGCTCGGCGCGCACGCGCTCGGCCTCGCCACCAAGTTCGTCGACTTCCTCGGGGACGACCCGCAGGGCCACGCGGTGCTCGCCGCATACGCCGAGCGGGGTCTCGACTTCAGTCACCTGGTGTCCCCGCACGGCACGCCGCGCGGCATCAACCTGGTCGACGCGCAGGGCCGCCGGTTCTCCTTCTTCGACTCCCGGCACCCGGAGGACCTGCGGCTGCCCCGCTCCTTCTACCTGCCGCACCTGGAGCGGTCCCGGCACGTCCACCTGTCGATCATCGGCCACAACCGCGACCTGTACGAGGACATCCACCGCCTCGGCATCACCAGCTCCACCGATCTGCACGACTGGGACGGGGTCAACCCGCACCACCTCACCTACGCCCTCTCCTCCGACTACGTCTTCCTCAGCGCCGCCGCGATCCACGACCGGTACGAGCAGGTCATGCACCGGATCATCGACGAGGGCCGGGCCCGGTTCGTGGTGGCCACCGACGGCGCGGCGGGCTGCCACCTGCTGGAACGGGGCGAGAGCAAGCCACGGCACTTCCCCGCGGTGCGGCCGGAGCGCCCGGTGGTCGACACCAACGGGGCGGGCGACGCCTTCGTCACCGGCTTCCTGCACGGCCTGCTCGACGGGCGGCCGCCGGAGGAGTGCGTGCTGGCCGGATCCGTGTGCGGTGCCTTCGTCTGCGGTGCCGTCGGCACCCACACCGAGTTCATCGATCTGCCCGGACTGCGCGCGGCCTGCGCCCGCGCCGTCCGGGCCGGATGAGGAGCCCCCCAGGTGCACATCATCGCCTTCTCCTTCGAGTGCGGCGGGTTCGACAACCGGCTGATGCGCGGCGGTCTCTCGCCCCTGGTGTGGAACCTGTGCCGCGCGTACGCGGCCCGCGGCCACCGGGTCTCGCTGGTGACCCCCGCGCACGGCCATCTCGACCCGCTGCGCGACCGCTTCGAGGTCGGGGAGACGGACTACCGGGTCACGGACACGGTCCCGCTCGTCCTGGACCCGAAGGTCTGGCCGGAACAGCCGCCGACGGTCGGCCTGCGGCTCACCACCACCGCCCACCGGCTGCGGCTGGACGGCGTCGACGTCCACTTCCTGTCCAACGCGTACCTGGACGCGCTGCCGGACCGGCTCTATCCGCCGCCGGGCACGGAGGGCCGGGACCTGGCCCACTTCAAGCCGCTGGTGTTCCAGGCGGCCGGACTGCGCTTCGTCCAGGACCGGCTGGGCGGTGACGAGCCCGCGGTGGTGCACGCCTTCGAGCCGTACTACCACTACCTGCTGCCCGCCGTCCTCGCGGGCGACCCGCGGTTCCGTACGGTGAGCACGGTCGCCGCGAACGCGCCGGTCACGCAGCAGGTGTACCGCCCCCAGGTGGAGCGCCTGCTCGGGCTGTTCGGCGCGCCCGCCACGGACCTGGACGCGCTCGACGGGCCGCCGCCCGCCGAGGACTCCCCCGGGGCCACGGTGGCGCGGGCGCTGGCCGGCACCCGGATGCACGTCGAGCAGGGCCCCGACCACGTGGGCCTGTTCCCGCTGGTGGCCGCGCACGCGGACCTGGTGGACTTCGTCTCGCCGGGCCAGCTGCGGCACTACAGCACCTTCGAGGGCACCCCGCAGGAGGCGCTGTTCGCACCGCTGCCGGTGGCCCGGCTGCTGCGCGAGCGGTCGCACAAGCTGCTGGCGGGCGGCTGCGGCGTCGCGGGGAGCTGGCTGGCCCGCGATCCGGGCGCGGTGGACCGGGACGCGGTGCTGCGCGGCCTCGGCCTCGACCCGGCGCGGCCCGTCTTCTACCACGCGGCCCGCTACGCGGTGCACCACAAGGGCCAGCTGGAGCTGATGCGGGCCGTCGAGGACGTCCTCGCCACCGACCCGGACGTCAGCTTCCTCCTGCGCTGCTCGACGGGCGGCGGCGGGGACGGCCCGGCGACCGTGGCGAACGCGGCGTTTCAGGCGCTCGCCGACCGGCACCCGGAGCAGGTGCGCCTGGACTGGCGCCTCGCCGACGAGGACACCCTGTTCACCGAGGCCGCCTGCGCCGACTTCTGCGTCTACCCCTCCAAGTACGAACTGGACGGGTTCCTGATCGCGCAGGCCGAGGCGATGGCGGTCGGGGCGGTGCCGATCGCCACCGCGCAGCGGGTCACCGGGCACTTCGGGCACGCCCGGCCGCTGGACGACCCCGAGGCGACGGGGTTCGCCGTGCGCGGTTCGTTCCGCGACGACGACGCCGGGCTCGCGGCGGCGCTCGCGGACCGCATCCGTCAGGCCGTCGCGGTCTTCCGCGACGACCCCGGCACCTATGCCCGGCTGTCGGCGAACGCCCGGCGCACCGCCCGCTCGTTCACCTGGGAGCGCAGCGCCGCGACCCGCCTCGCGGCCTACGAGCGGATCCTGTGCGACGAGCACCGCCCGCTGCCGGACGAGGAGCTGCTGGCGCTGGGCTGGCTGGACCGGCTGTCCGACGCCGCCTGGACCGGACAGCGCGCACGCGTCGAGCGGGTCGCCCTGGAACACGGTGACGCCGACGCCTACGCGCGCGTGCACGGCGTCGAGACCGGGCGGCTCGAGGCCGACGCCTGCGTACGGCTCTTCGAGGCCGCGTACCGGCGGGCGGACTTCGCGCGGTGCGCGGGGATCGCCCGGCTGTCCGGCCGCCCCGAGCTGACGGGCCGGCTGGCCGGACGGTGCCGGATCACGCCCGGTCCGGACGGCACCCGGCGGGTGCGGTACGTCCACCCCGGGGCCGAACGCGTCGACGTGGTGGTGGAGTCGGGGGCGCCGGCGGCCGGCGGGGACGAGGCGGGCGGACCCGGCCGGGTGCGGGAGTCCGCCGCCGAGGCCCTGGCCTCCGACGAGCCGACACCCGCCGGCGGCGGGGCCGTCCTGCGGCCCCTGGAGTCCGACGGGGCCGGGGGCTTCACCGGTGTCCTGGACGGGCCGCCCGTGGGCCGGCACCTCGTCGCCCAGGTGACGCTGCGCTCGGGCCGGGTGGCCTGGGACGCCGTCCCGGTCGCCGCGCCGCCGTTCCGGGTCGTCGCCACCGACCTGGACGGCACACTCCTGCGCGGTGATCTGACGGTGTCCGAGCGCACCCGGCGCGCCCTGGACCTGGTCGGCGCGGCCGGCGCCCACCACCTGGTGGTCACCGGCCGTCCCGCGGTCGCCTGCAAGCACCTCCTTGACGCCCTCGGCTACCGGGGGCTGGCCGTGTGCGGGCAGGGCGCGCAGCTCTACGACGCGGGCGCCGACCGGCTGCTGTCCTCGCTGCCGCTCGACCGGGAGCTGGCCCGCGAGGTCGTGGCCCGGGTCGAGGCCGCGCTCGGCCCGCTGGAGCTGGGGATCGTCACCTCGCCGCCGGAGAGCCGGTTCAAGGTCACCCCCGGGTTCGGGGAGCGCGTCCGGCACGGCTGGGACGTGACGACCGACCCGGCGCTGCTGTGGGACACGCCGATCGACAAGCTGATCCTGCACCACCCGGAGGTGGACGAGGACCGGCTGGCCGTCACCGCAAGGGAGTTGATGGGGGACGCGGTCACCGTGGTGCACTCGGTCAAGGGCATGGTGGAGATCCTCCCGGCCGGTACGGACAAGGGCACCGGTGTCGCCCGTGCCGCCCGGCTGCTCGGCTTCACCGGCGCGGACACCGTCGCCTTCGGCGACATGCCCAACGACATCCCGCTGCTGGCCTGGGCCGGTCACGGGGTGGCGGTGGGCAACGGCCACCCGGAGCTGCGGGCGATGGCCGACGAGATCGCGCCCGCCAACGACGAGGACGGGGTCGCCGCGGTCCTGGAACGCCTCTTCGGCACGGCCGCCGCGGAGGTCCGCCCATGACGTCCCGCTCATCTTCCCGGACACCGGCCACGCCGGACGGCGCGCTGCGCGAACTGGCCCGCGCGCACTCCATCGCCACCGGCTACACCACCGACCGGGGGCACCGGGTCACGGTCCCGGCGGACACCCTGGTCGCCGTACTGGCCGCGTGCGGGGTCGACGCGGCCACCGAGCGCGCGGCCCGCGCCGCGCTCGCCGGGCGGCGGCGCCCCGCCGACGCCCGGCCGCTGCCGCCCTGCACGGTGGTCCGCGCCGGTACGCGGGCCCGGCTGCCGCTGCCGCCGGGCGCCGAGGCGCATCTCGCCCTGGAGGACGGCGGGCGCGCGGAACCGTCCGCCGAGCTGCCGCCGGGCCGGCACGTCCTGCACGTACGCACCGGAGACCGCGAGGAGTCGGCGTTCGTGCTCGCGGTGCCCGACCGCGTCCCGGTGCCCGAACACCGCGACTGGGGCTTCCTCGTCCAGCTCTACTCGGTCCTCTCGCGCCGTTCCTGGGGCATGGGCGACCTCGGCGACCTGGCCGGGCTGGCGGCCTGGTCGGGGCGCGAGCTGGGCGCCGGGTTCGTCCAGCTCGGCCCGCTGCACGCGATGGAGCCGGGCGGTCTGCCCGACCCGTCCCCGTACCGGCCGAGCTCGCGGCGGTTCACCGACCCGATGCACGTACGGGTGGAGGCGGTGCCGGAGTACGGCGGGCTGAGCGGTGCCGGCCGGGAGGCGGCGGACGCCTGTGCCGCCCGGGCGCGGCGGCTCAACGACGGGGTGCTGCGCGGGGAGACGCTCATCGACCGCGAGACGGTGCGGGCGCTGAAGCAGCGGGCGCTGCGGCTGGTGCACGCGGTGCCGCTCGCCCCGGCGCGCCGGGCCGCGTACGAGGACTTCGTCCGGCGCGAGGGGCGGGACCTCACCGACTTCGCCACCTGGTGCGCGCTGGCCGAGGTGCACGGCGGGGCCTGGCGGTCCTGGCCGGCCGGGCTGCGCGATCCCCGGTCGGCGGCGGTGGCCGCGGCACGCGCGGAACTGGCGGACGCCGTGGACTTCCACCGCTGGCTGGCCTGGATCACCGACGAACAGCTCGGCACGGCGCAGCGGGCGGCCACGGACGCCGGGATGCGCATCGGACTCGTGCACGACCTCGCGGTGGGCGTGGCCCCGGAGGGCGCCGACGCCTGGGCCTTGCAGCACTGTCTGGCGGGCGGCATGAGCGTCGGCGCGCCGCCCGACGACTTCAACCCGCGCGGGCAGGACTGGGGCCAGCCGCCCTGGCGGCCCGACGTGCTGGCGGCCGAGGGATACCGGCCGCTGGCCGCGCTGCTGCGCGCCGGGATGCGGCACTCGGGCGCCCTGCGGATCGATCACGTGATGGGCCTGTTCCGGCTCTGGTGGGTGCCCGAGGGCAGGCCGCCGTCGGAGGGCACGTACGTCCGCTACGACGCGGCGGCGATGCTGGGGGTGCTGCTCCTGGAGGCGCACCGGGCCGGGGTGCACGTGATCGGCGAGGACCTCGGGACCGTCGAGGCCGGGGTCCGCGAGGAGCTGGCGGCCCGTGGCGTGCTGGGCACCTCCGTGCAGCGGTTCGAGTACCTGGGCGGCTCGGAGGGCCGGCACGGGCCGCTGCCCGCCGACCGGTGGCGGACCGACTGCCTGGCCACGCTCACCACGCACGACCTGCCGACGACCGCGGCCTGGCTGAGCGGCGAGCACGTCGAACTGCGGTCCCGGCTCGGCCTGCTGACCCGTCCTGAGGCCGAGGAGAAGGACGCGGCGGCCACCGAGCGCGACGGCTGGCTGGCCGAGCTGCGCCGCGAGGGCCTGCTGCCCGACCCGGACGGCGAGGTCGTCGCCCTGCACCGTCTCCTGGCCCGTACGCCGTCGCGGCTGCTCGGGGTGTGGCTGCCGGACGCCACGGGCGACCGCAGGCCGCAGAACCTGCCCGGCACCGCCGCGGTCCACCCCAACTGGCGGCTGCCCGTGGCGGATCCGGACGGCCGCCCGGTGCCGCTGGAGCAACTGCCCGAGCACCCGCACCTGCACGCCGTCGCCCGTGTGTTCACCGCGCAGGCGGCAAAACCGCACCGACCGAACACTGAGGAGAACGATGTCAGGCACGGCCCTTGCCCGGGTTGAGGAGGCAGTCGAGGGGGTGGTCGAGGACGCCGGAGGCTTCGGCCTGCTGGCACCGGAGGGCACGCGGTACCGCGTGGACGTCACCGCCGGGGTCTTCGACCCCGGCAACCCGCTGCTCGCCGGCTATGTCGCGGGCCGGCGCGTGGTGGCCTTCGTCGGACCCACGGTGCACCGGCTCTACGGCGCACGGCTGCGCGCGTACCTGGACGCCCGGCTCGCGCCGGGCAGCTGGAGCGTGCATGTGATCGACACCGGTGAGCGCAACAAGACCCTCGCCTCCGTGGAGCAGGTGTGCGCGCTCGCCAAGGCGGCCGGTCTCGACCGGCACGGAGTGATGCTCGCGGTGGGCGGCGGCATCGTCGCGGACGTGGTGGGCTTCGCCGCGTCCATGTACGCGCGCGGCATCCGCTACATCAAGGTGAACACCAGCCTCGTCGGCCAGGTCGACGTGGGCGTGGGGGTCAAGACCGGTGTCAACGCGCTGCGTTCGAAGAACATGTTCGGCGCCTACCACCCGGCGCACGCCTCCATCGCCGACCCGTCGCTCCTTGCGACGCTGCCGCCCCGGGAGATCCGCTGCGGACTGGCGGAGATCGTCAAGATGGCGGTGATCGTGGACGGCGACCTCTTCGGGGCGCTGGAGCGGCACCCGGACGCGTTCCTCGGCAGTGCGGACGGGGAGGTGGAGACGTACGTCCTGCGCACCTCCATGCGGCTGATGATGGAGGAGCTGTGCCCGAACCTGCGCGAACTGGAGCTGGCCCGGCTCGTCGACTTCGGGCACACCTTCAGCCCGGTGATCGAGACGGCGGGCGGCCACCGGCTGGAGCACGGTGAGGCGGTCGCCGTCGACATGGCGCTGTCCGCGCACATCGCGCGGCTCCTCGGGCTCGCCGACGCGGAGACCTGCGCCCGGATCGTGACGCTGCTGCGCCGCATCGGACTGCCCGTCTTCGACGCGGCCACCTGCACCGAGGAGCTGATGACGCAGGCGCTGCACGCGTCCTGGCAGCGCCGGGGCCGCAAGCTGCACCTGGTGGTGCCGACGGACATCGGCAAGGCCGCGTTCGTCACGGAGCTGGCGGACCTGCCGGCCGAGGTGCTGCGGGCCGCCCTGCGCGCGCTTGCGGCCGAAGGAGGTGCCCGGTGACCGCGGCCGACGTGACGCACGCGGGGCCGCCGCCGGACGTGCCCAATCTGGACGACCTGTTCAGCGGCAAGGAGCACGACCACGGCGGACTCGGCACGATCCTGGCGCACCGGGTGTTCTCCCGGGCCGAGGGCGGCGAGGGCGCGTCCTTCATCGACCTGGCCGTGCTGCCGCCGGGCACGTCCATAGGGCGGCACCGGCACGGCGCGGACCGCGAGACGTACATCGTGCTGCGCGGCAGCGGCCTGATGTTCCGGGACGGCGCGGAGTTCCGCGTCGCCACGGGGGACGTCGTGGCCAACCGGCCGCACGGTGAGCACGGCCTCGTCAACGACTCCGGCGCCGAGCTGTGGATCCTGGTCTTCGAGGAGGAACTCCGTGACGCTCCCGCGGTCTGAGCCGCTCGTCCCCTCCGGAGCACGGGACGAGCCCACTGCCCCGGACGGCGCCTTCACCGTCCTCGACGTCGGCGGCACCACGCTGCGCACCGGCACGTACGACCCGGTGACGGCGGAGCTGTCCGGGGTGCGCCGGGTGCCGGTGGAGGGCATCGCCCGGCATCCGCACGACCCCGTGCCCGTGTTGCAGCAGCGGGTCGTGGACCAGATCGTCCACGAGGTGGCCCAGCGCGGCGGCGGCGCGCCCGCCCGGCCCGTCGGGGTCGCCTTCGCGGGGCCGATCTCGGCGAGCGGACTGGTGCTCGCGGCGCCCACGGTGTGGGGGCGGCGCGGCGAGCCGCTGCCGCTGGGCCAGTTGCTGTCGCGGCGGATCGGCGCCCCGGTCGTGGTCGTCAACGATCTCACCGCGGCGGCCTGGCGGTACGCGGCGACCGAGGCCGAGCCGTTCTGTCTGCTGACCGTCAGTTCCGGGATCGGCAACAAGGTGTTCCGGGGCGGCGAGGTGCTGCTCGACGCCGACGGCCACGGGGGCGAACTGGGTCACTGGGTGTGCGACCCGTCGCCGGACGCGCCGCTGTGCGACTGCGGCGGGCGCGGCCACCTGGGCGGCATCGCCTCGGGACGCGGGGTGCTGGCCGCCGCCCGGCGCGCGGCCTCGGGCGATCCGGCGGGCTTCGCGCGGTCCCGGCTCGCCGAACTGTGCGGGGGCAGCGGCGGCGTCGGCGGACTGGGCAATCCGGCGATCGCGGCGGCGGTACGGGAAGGCGATCCGTTCGCCACCGAGGTGCTGCGCTCCACGCTCACCTACCTCGCGCAGGCGATCGGCGCGGTCTTCACCTCCGTCGGGATCTGCCGGTACGTCATCATGGGCGGCTTCGCCCTGGCGGTCGGCGAGCGCTACCGCGAGCTGCTGGTCGCGGAGCTCGTCCGGCTCGGCTGCTTCGGGCTCGACGCGGACGCGGTGGACGCCTTGGTGGCGCTGGGCCGCGCGGACGACGACCACGGTCTGATCGGGGTGGGCCGGCTGCTCGCCGACCGGACCGGCGCGCACTCCCGGCAGGAGGCGTGATGGCACCCGACCGCACCCGGACCCCGCCCCGCACGCTCGTCGTCGGCAGCGGCTTCGTCGGCACCGGCATCGCGCGCCGCCTCGCCGCGGCGGGTGAGCCGGTCACCCTGGCCTCGCGCACCCCGCCCGGGGCGCCGCGCGCCGAGGGGAGCGAGTGGACGGCCCTGGACGCCACCGACCGCGCGGCCTGCGCCCGGCTGCTGGCCCGGCTGCGGCCGGACCGGGTGGTCCTGGTGCACGGCCCGTCGGACGTCACCTGGTGCGAGGACCACCCCGGGCGCGCGCTCGCGGCGCACACCGCGGCGGCCGGGAACGTCGCCGCGCACGCCGACGGCGCGCGGGTGGTGCTGATCTCCACCGACAACGTCTTCGACGGCAGCCGCGCCGACAACACCGAGGACGCCCCGGTCGCCCCCGCCAACGCCTACGGCCGGGCCAAGCTCCGCGCCGAGCAGGCGCTCCTGTCCGCCGCCGCGGACGCCGTGGTGCTGCGGGTCAGTCTCGTCTACGGCCACGAGCCCGCCGACGCGGGCAAGTGGCTCAACTTCTTCTCGGCCTGCGCCCACCGGCTGCTCCGCGGCGAACCGGTCCCGGCCCCGGCGGACCAGTGGACCACTCCCGTACTGGTGGACGACGTGGCGGAGGTGACGGCCGCCGTCCTCGGCGCCCGCGAGCCGCTGCCCCCGGTGCTCCACCTCGGCGGCCCCGACCGGGTGAGCCGGGCCGACTGGGCCTCGGTGATCGCGAAGGAGCTGGGCGCGCCGCCCGGTCTGGTGGTGCCGACGGCCCGCGCGGGGACGCGTTACGCCTCCCGCCCGGAGAACACCTGCCTCACCAGCGGGCTCCTCGACCGGCTCCCGGCCACGCGGGACGTACCGCTGCGCGGGGTCCACGAGGCGGCCCGCCTGCTGGCGCGGTCCTTCTGAACTCCTTCGCTTCGTTGATCTGTTCCGACCCCGCAGGAGCCGACGTATGACAGAGAATCCGGCACAAAAGTACGACCTCCTCGTTCTCGGCGGCGGGGTGGCGGGGTGCGTCCTGGCCGCCCGGCTGAGCGAGGACCCCGCCCGGTCGGTCTGTCTGGTGGAGGCCGGACGGGACCACGGCCCCCGTGACGCGGGCTGGCCCGCCGGTCTCCTCGACGCCCGCAGCCTGCCGCGCGAGGAGGTGTGGGAGCGGCACGCCCCGGTGCACCGCGTCCGGGCCCGGGTCATCGGCGGTTCCTCCTGCGTCAACGGCTGCTGGAACACCTGGGGCACCTCGGCCGACCACGCGCAGTGGGAGCGCGCGGGCGGCCCGGCCTGGTCGGCGGCGGCCATGGAACGCCACCGCAAGGCGGCCGTGCGGCAGATGGGGCTGCGGGCCGTGCCGGACGGCGAGCTGTCCGCCTGGAGCCGGGCGGCGCTCACGGCGGCGGGCGAACTCGGTTACGGCGAGGTCGACATGGGCGCGCCCGGCGGCCCCGGCTACGGGACGCCGCTGCTCAACGCCGTCGACGGACTGCGCTGGAACGCCGCCTTCGGCTACCTGGACCCGGCCCGCTCCCGCCCCAACCTGACCGTCCTCGGCGACACCGCCGTCCACCGCCTGGACGTCCGCGGCGGCCGGGTGCACGGCGTTCGGGCCGAGCGCGACGGTGCGCGGCTGACGCTCACCGCGGACACGTACGTGGTGGCCTGCGGCACGTTCGGTTCGCCCGCGCTGCTGCTGCGCAGCGGCCTCGGACCGGCCGCTCACCTGCGGGAGGCCGGTGTCCGGCCCGAGGTCGACCTGCCGGGCGTCGGCGCCAACCTCACCGACCAGCCGGGCGTGTTCGTCCCGCTGGCACCGACCGACGGGCTGAACGCGGCCCTGGCCGACAAGGAGGCGCGCGGCGAGCTGTACGGGAACCGGGTGCTGATCAGGGCGGCGAGCCCGTACGCCCCGGACGGCGCCTGGGACCTGCACATCCTCGCCAACGCGGGGCCGCCGCTGTACGGCAGGCTGCCGCCGGGCCGGTACGAGGCCGGGCTGTCCTCCTTCCTGATGAAACCGGCGTCCCGCGGCCGGGTGCGGCTGCGCTCGGCGGACCTGGCCGACCCGCTCGACATCGACCCGGGCTTCTTCACCGACCCCGGGGGCCAGGACCTGGCCGCCGTGCGGGCGGGCCTCGGCATCGTCGAGGACCTGGCCCGGTCGGCCGCGCTGAGCCCCCTCGTACGGCCGCTGGAGGAACGTCCGTCGGAGCTGTCGGACGAGCTGGTCCGGGCCCGGGCCGGCACGTACTGGCACCCGGTCGGGACCTGTGCCATGGGCCCGGCGGACGACCCGGGCGCTGTGGTCGACGGGGCGGGCCGCGTACGGGGCGTGTCCAACCTGCGGGTCGCCGACGCCTCGGTACTGCCGACGGTCCCGGCCGCCAACACCCAGTTCCCGGTGCTCGCCACCGCCGAACTGCTGGCCGAGGCGGTGCTCCGTGACTGAGAGCCTGTGTCCAGACCCCGGACGGGCGGACGAACGGTCACCGGCGCCCGACGGCGGGCCGCCGCCGTCCGACATCCGCGAACACCGTGTGCTCTACGGCTGCATGGGCCTCGGCGGCGGCTGGGACACGTCCCCGTACACCGCCGCGGACGTCGGCCACGCCGAGGCGGCGGTACGGGCCGCGCTGGCTGCCGGGATCACCGCCTTCGACCACGCCGACATCTACCGGCACGGCAAGTCGGAGGCGGTCTTCGGCGAACTCCTGGCCCGTGACCCGGAGTTGCGCGGCCGAGTCCTCATCCAGACCAAGTGCGGGATCGTGCTGCCGGACGGTGCGCGCCCCGGGTACTACGACCTGCGCGGCGCGTCCGTCGTGCGGCGGGTCGAGGAGAGCCTGACCCGGCTGCGCACCGACGTGATCGACGTCCTGCTGCTGCACCGTCCCGACCCGCTGGCGCGGCCGGAGGAGATCCCGGAGGCGTTCGCCGCGCTGCGCTCGCAGGGGCTGGTCCGCCAGTTCGGGGTGTCCAACATGAGCGCCGCGCAGATCGCCCGCCTCCAGGCGGTGCTGGACGTGCCCTTGGTGGTCGACCAGTTGGAGATGAGCCTGCACCGGCGGGACTGGGTGGAGTCCGGCGTCCTGGTCAACACCCCGGCCGCGGCCGATGACGGCTTCCCGCACGGCACGCTGGAGTTCTGCGCGGCGCACGGGATCAGGCCGCAGGCGTGGGGCGCGCTCGCCCGGGGCCGGTTCACCGGCGGCCACGACGACTCGCCGGCCGCCCGGCTGGTCGCGGAGCTGGCGCAGCGCAAGGGCACCACACCGGAGACGGTCGTCCTGTGGTGGCTGCTCCGCCACCCGGCCGGTATCGCCCCGGTCATCGGCACCGCACGCCCCGACCGCATCGCCGCCTGCCGCGACGCCGTACACCGCTCTCCCGGGCTCGGCCACGAGGAGTGGTACGGCCTCTGGACGGCGGCCCGGGGGAAGGCGCTGCCCTGACCCGGGGCCGGGACTCGGGGCCGCCGTCACCGTCTGAGGCCGCCCCGCCGGTTCGGGTCCGGCCACTCGTCGAGGTAGCGGTCGACCACGCGGCCGAGACGGGACAGCCACTCCTCGCGGGTGCGGCGGTCGGGAGCCCGCAGCCGTACGGACAGCTCCTCGCCGTCGCGCAACCGCACGAGCACGTGGAAGGTCCGGCCGAGGCCCGACACGGCCGGGATCACCTGGGCGATCTCCTCCCAGGCGAAGTCGGCCTCCACTTCGGCGACGCGCACCGTGACACCGTTCTCGTCCACGGCGACGGCGTTGCGCGGGTCGGTCAGGGTGACCGGCCCCGATGTGTCGGCGCGGGCACGGCCCCGGGCCGCCGCCGGGACGGCGGGCGCGCGGGCGGGGGTCACGGGTGTGGTGTCCGGGACCGGCGGAGGCGGCCCGCACGGCGGGCGGGGGCGTCCGCCGGACGACCCTCACGACGCGACCCGCACCGGCCCGATCCGCCCGGCGTCCACCACGCACTCCCCCTCGTCCCCCGTGCCCCGGTCATGTCGGTCGCGGGGCCCGGCCAGTATCGCGGGTGTCCGGGGCGGACGCCGGGGAACCGGGGGTCAGCGCACCAGGCACGGGCGTTTGGCGTCGAACTGCCAGCCTGGGATCAGATACCGCATGGCGGTCGCGTCGTCGCGGGCTCCCAGGGCCTTCTCGCGGTAGAGGTCGTGGGCCGCGTGGAGTCTGTCCAGGTCCAGTTCGACGCCGAGGCCCGGGGCGTCGGGGACGGCGATCTCACCGCCGGTGATGCGCGGGGGCGCGGTGGTGAGGCGTTCCAGTCCCTCCTGCCAGATCCAGTGCGTGTCCAGGGCGTTGTACTCGCCGGGTGCCGCGGCGCCGCAGTGGGTGATCATGGCGAGGGAGATGTCGAAGTGGTTGTTGGAGTGGCAGCCCCAGGTCAGCCCCATCGCGTTGCAGAGCTGGGCCACCCGCACCGAGCCCTGCATGGTCCAGAAGTGCGGGTCCGCGAGCGGTATGGAGACGGACTGCAGGGCCAGGGCGTGGGTGAGCTGCCGCCAGTCCGTGGCGATCATGTTGGTCGCCGTCGGCAGACCGGTGGCGCGCCGGAACTCGGCCAGCGTCTCGCGTCCCGAGTAGCCGTCCTCGGCGCCGCAGGGGTCCTCGGCGTAGGCGAGCGTGCCGGCCAGCGGGCGGCACAGCTCGATCGCCTCGCGCAGCGACCACGCGCCGTTCGGGTCCAGGGTGATCCGGGCCTCGGGGAACCGGCTCTTGAGCGCCCGTACGGCCGCGACCTCCTCGGGGCCTGCCAGGACGCCGCCCTTGAGCTTGAAGTCCCGGAAGCCGTAGGCGTCGTGCGCGGCCTCGGCCTGGCGGACGATCGCCTCGGGGGTCAGGGCCTCCTCGTGGCGGACGCGGTGCCAGGCCACGTCCGCGTCGGGTTCGCGGACGTACTCCAGGTCGGTGCGGTCGGGGTCGCCGACGTAGAAGAGGTAGCCGAGGACCCGTACGGAGTCGCGCTGCTGCCCGTCGCCGAGGAGCGCCGCGACGGGGACGTCCAGGTGCTGCCCGAGCAGGTCGAGCAGCGCCGACTCGACCGCGGTGACCGCGTGGACGGTGGTGCGCAGGTCGAAGGTCTGGCCGCCCCGTCCGGCGGCGTCGCGGTCGGCGAAACGGTCCGCGATCCGGCGCAGAACGCGTTTGTAGTCGCCCACCTTCGCCCCGACGACCAGGGATGCGGCGTCCCGCAGCGTGCGCGTGATCTTCTCCCCGCCGGGCACCTCACCCAGCCCGGTACGCCCCTCGGAGTCCTCCAGGACCACGACGTTGCGGGTGAAGTAGGGGCCGTGGGCGCCGGAGAGGTTCAGCTCCATGCTGTCCCGTCCGGCGACGGGACAGACGGAGAACGCGGTGACGGTCGGCTGTCCGGTACTCATCGGGGGCCTTTCTGCGGTGGGTGCGGGGACGGGGAGGTCACAGCTGGAGGACGCCGAGGGTCCACTCGACGGCCAGGACGCCGCCCAGGCCGAGGACCGCGAGCACCGTCGTGTACGAGGTCCGCACCTTGATCGCCTCGATGACGGACAGGTTGAAGTACTCCTTGAACAGCCAGAATCCCGGGTCGTTCACATGGGAGAAGGCGATCGAGCCGCAGGCGACGGCGAGCACCATGACCTCCGGGTGGGCGCCGCTGTCCGCGAGGAGGGGCAGCACGACTCCGGAGGCCGTGACGACGGCGACGGTCGCCGAGCCGAGCGCCACCCGCAGGATGACGGCGATCAGCCAGGCGAGGACGATCGGCGAGACGGACCAGCCGTCGGTGGCGTCCTTGATGTAGTCGGAGATGCCGCCCTCGACGAGCACGTTCTTGAAGGCGCCGCCCGCCCCGATCACCAGCAGGATCATCGCCATCGCCTGGGCGGCGGAGGTGCAGGAGGCGCCGACCTCGGCCAGGCTCCGGCCGATGCGCGGTCCGAACGCCCAGATCGCCAGGCACAGCGCGAGCAGCAGCGCGATCGGTGCCGAGCCGATGAAGGCGACGACGTTGAGGAACGGGCTCTCGCCGGAGGTCGCCATGTCGATCACCGCGGCGGTCACGATCAGCGCCACCGGGAAGAGGGCCACGAACAGCGACCAGCCGAGCCCGGGCATCTCCTCCTCGGTGAACTCGCGCTCGCTGACGAGGCCCTTGGGTATGGACGGGTCCATCGCCCTGACGAACGGCAGCCGCGGCCAGGTCAGCGCGATCAGCGCGCCGACGGGGACCGCGATGAACAGCCCGTAGAACAGGGTGAGTCCGACGGAGGCGTGGAAGGTGGCGGCGACGGCGGTGGGTCCGGGGTGCGGCGGCAGGAAGCTGTGCATGGTGGACAGCGCGATGGACATCGGCAGCCCGACCCACAGCAGTTTCGCGCCGGTGACCCTGACCAGTGTGAACGCGATCGGCACGATGATGACGAAGGCGACCTCGTAGAACATGGTCACGCCGATCAGCATGGACGTGACGACCATGGCGACCTGGACCCAGCGCGGTCCGAAGGCGTCGAGCAGACTGCCCGCGATCCGCTGGGCGGCGCCCGAATCGCCCATGACCCGGCCGACCATGGCGCCGAGCCCGATGGTCAGCATGGTGTCGCCGATCTGGCCCCCGATGCCTTCGGAGAGGACGTCGGGGATGGTCGCCACGGGTATGCCCCGCACCAGCGCGACCCCGACGGCCACGAGCAGCAGGGCGGCGAAGCCGTTGAGTTTCAGCCTGGTCATGAGCAGGAGCAGGACCAGGACGCTGATCCCCACTACGACGAGCGGCACGGAAGTTCCCCTTTGAACACCGGGCGGACACGGCCACGACGGGCGTCCGCGGGCGCGGACCGTCCCATCCCATTCCTGTATGCAGACGCTGTCCGCATATGCAGATGGAGGTTAGGGGGGTGCTCCCGAGGGGTCAATGGGTGCGCGGACGCGGATGCGTGCGGACGTCGGGGACGTATCGCGGGCCCCGGGGACGTATGCGGACATACGATGGGCCCATGTCAGGGGAGACAGGGGTCCGCGGTGTGAAGTCGGCGGCCAGGACCGTCGCGTTGCTCGAACTGCTCGCCGCGCGGGGCGAGCGGCCCTCGCGCCTGGACGAGCTCGCCGAGGACCTGGGCGTGCCGCGCAGCAGCATGTACCAGCTGCTCCAGACCCTGGTCGAGTGCGGCTGGGTCCGTACGGACGTCACCGGCTCCTACTACGGCATCGGCATCCGCGCGCTGCTCACCGGCACCGGCTATCTCGACGGCGACCGGCGGATCCGCGCGGTGCGCCCGTATCTGGACGAGGCGTCGGACGCGCTGGGCGAGACGATCCACCTGGCGCGTCTCGACGGACCGGACGTCGTCTACCTCGCCACCCGCGAGTCGCACGAATACCTGCGCACCATCAGCCGCGTCGGCCGGCGTGTCCCGGCCCACGCCGGCGCCCTCGGCAAGGCGCTGCTCGCCGAACGGCCCGACGCGGAACTTCCCCTGCCGGACGGCCCGTTGACCGGCCTCACCGAGAACACGCACACCGACCGCGGCTCGCTCCACGCCGACCTGGCGGAGGTCCGCGCGCGCGGCTACTCCGTCGACCGCGAGGAAACGGTCACCGGGATCGCCGGGTTCGGCTTCGCGCTGCGCTACGACACCCCGGCCACCGACGCGATCAGCTGCTCGGTTCCGGTGGCCCGGCTCACCGCGGCCCACGAGGCCCGCATCGTCGCCGTCATGCGGGAGATACGCACGAAGGCCGAGGCCGCGCTGCCGCCTGTATCGGGCACCCCGGACTGGCGCTGAGCCGCGCCCCCGACAACGCCCTTCTTCGTGACGCCGCCGCCGAGTACGCCTCCTCGCACGTGACGCCTTCTCGCTCGTGACGCCGCCGCCGCGTGCGCCTTCTCGCTCGTAACGCCTCCGCCCGAGTACGCCTCCTCGCACGTGACGCCTTCTCGCTCGTGACGCCGCCGCCGCGTGCGCCTTCTCACTCGTAACGCCTCCGCCCGAGTACGCCTCCTCAGAAAGCGTGGCCACCGGAGCATGCGCCTTCCCTTCCGTACCGCCCTGTCCGCCGTCGGCCGGCGCGGCTCGCGCGGTCTCCGGGTGACGAGCGCCGCCACCGTCGCCCTCGTCTCGGCCGCCCTGCTCACCGCGATCCCGCCCGCGCGGGTCGTACCGTCCGGGCCGGTACCGGACACGGCCCGGCACCGGCTGGCGGAGCTGGTGACGGCGGACGGATTCCCGGCGGCCCTCGCGGCGGTACGCGGCCGGGACGGGCGGACCGGACAGCTCACCGCAGGCGTCCAAGACCTGCGGCGCGGCACCCCGGTACCGGCCGACGGGCAGGTGCGCGCGGGCAGCAACACCAAGACCTTCACCGCCGTCGTGGTATTGCAACTGGCCGGCGAGGGCAGGGTCCGCCTCGACGCGCCCGTCGAGGACTACCTGCCGCGTCCGGTGCGCGGCCGGGGCATCGACGGCCGCCGCGTCACCGTACGGCAGGTGCTCCAGCACACCAGCGGGCTGCCCGACTACGTCGACGAACTCGACGACTACTTCACGATCCGGAACCGGTCCTACACACCCAAGGACCTGCTCGCCCTGGCGCTCGCCCGCCCGGCGCGCTTCGCGCCCGGCACGCGGTGGGAGTACAGCAACACCAACTACCTGCTGGCCGGACTGCTGATCGAGCACGTGACCGGCCGGTCCGCGACCGACGAGATCACCCGGCGGGTCGTCGACCGTGCGGGGCTGCGGCACACGTACTTCCCCGCGCCGGGCGAGCGGACGATCCGCGGCGCGCATCCACGGGGCTACCACGCGAGCAAGGCGGGCACGCCCCTGCGCGACCTCACCGACTTCGATCCGTCCTACGCATGGACGGCGGGCCAGCTCGTCACCACACCGTCCGATCTCAACCGCTTCTTCACCGCCCTGCTCGGCGGCCGGCTCCTCGGCCCCGGCCTGCTGCACCAGATGCGGGCCACCGTGCCGGCGCCGGGCACCTGGCCCGGCGCCCGCTACGGCCTCGGCCTGGTCAGCACGCCCCTGAGCTGCGGCGGACTGGCCTGGGGGCACGGCGGCGACATCCCCGGCTACGAGACGCGCGGCGGCGTCACCGCGGACGGCCGCGCCGTCACCGTCGCCGTCACGGCGATGCCGACCGTGCTGCCCGCCGCCGACCGCGCCGCCGCACACGTCCTGGCCTTCGTCGACCGGGCGCTGTGCCCTGCGCGCGGCGCGCGGTCCGGGTAGGCGGGCGTGACGGCATGACCGGCCGAGACCCGGTCGACGTCCTCGACGCGGCGCTGCGCCGGGACACGCCGCGCCGTGGTCACGTCAGCAGAGCGCGCAGCCAGCGCAGGCGGGCGGCCTTCGCGCGCCGGGACAGCTCCGCCTGCGGGACCAACTGGTCGGACCCGTGGAAGCCGCCCGGCCAGACGTGCAGCTCGCAGCGCCCGCCGTCCCGCCAGAGGGCACCGGCGTACGCGACGGTCTCGTCGCGGAACGTCTCGGCGGAGCCGGTGTCCAGATACGCCGGCGGCAGTCCGGACAGGTCGCCCGCGCGGGCCGGGGCGGCGTAGCAGGAGACGTCGGGGCCGCCCGCTTCCGCGCCGAGCAGCGCGTGCCAGGCGACGGCGTTCGAGGCCCGGTCCCACATGCCGAGACCGGCCAGCTGGCGGCTCGATGGGCTGTCGTTGCGGTCGTCCAGCATCGGCGAAAGCAGCATCTGTCCGGCGGTACGGGGGCCGCCGCGGTCGCGCGCGAGCAGCGCGAGGCCCGCCGCGAGTCCGCCGCCCGCGCTGGCCCCGGCGACGACGGTCCGCCGCGGGTCGGCGTGCCACTCGGGCGCCCGGTCCACCGTCCACTCCAGGCCGGTGCGGCAGTCCTCCAGGGCGGCCGGGTAAGGGTGTTCGGGTGCGAGCCGGTATTCCACGGACACGATCACGGCGGACAGTTCCCGCAGCCACGTCAGCGCGTCGGAGAGCAGGTGCCGGCGGGTACCGGCGATCATGCCGCCGCCGTGGACGTGGTAGATCACCGGGTGCGGTGCGGCGCCGCGGGCCGGCCGGCAGACGAGGAGACGCACCTCGGAGCCGTCCCGCCGCCCGGAGGCCACGTGTTCCTCGATGCGGACGGCGCCCGCGGCGCGCAGCGCCTCGTCGGTGACCTTCCCCGCGTCCGTGGCTGACCGCAGGCCGGGGATGTCCGCGGCGGTGAGCGGCGGCTGCGGCCCGAACTCGTCCAGCACGTCCCGCAGTTCGGGGTCGAACGGCACGTGCCGCCGTTCCGGGGCGGACGGCACGGCGGCCGGGGGGCGCGGGCGGCTGCCGTTCGGGGAGGGATGGCTCAGTGAGGTTCGCTCCGACATGTGGCTCCAAGGGGTACGGGTGAAAACTTATGAGCGCGTCCGCACATGCGTACCCGTTACCCGCGCGGGCGCCTTTTGCGCAGAAGCGCCGCTGATCTCATCTCACGCCCGCGTCTCATGCCCGCGTCTCACACCCGCGTCTCACGTCTGCTTCCACATTCCGAGACACCACAGCATCCGGAAAGCCGCGTTCCGTATATTCGAAACCATGTCTCCCTCCGCCCCGTCGCTCTGCCTCGCGTTGTTCGCGACCTCGGCGTGGTGCGTCGACGACGGCCTCTGTCGCCGCTGAGCCCCGCGCCGGCCCGCTTTTCCGCGCCGCCGGCGGCCCGTGCCACCGACCGCCGTCCCCCAGTACCGCCCCGGAGCGCCTTCGTGACCACCGCACCGCCCGCCGGGCCTGCCGCGCCGCCGCGCGCGTCCGCCGCCCTGTTCGCCCCCTCCCCCACCTCCTCCGCACGGCCCGAGGCTCCGCCCCTGCCCCCGGTACGGCGGACGCCGCTCGTCGTGTCGGGACTGCTCGCCGTGGCCCTGACCGCGTACGTCTGGTCCGCGCACGGCGCCAAGCCCGGCGTGCTGCTCCTGCTGGGGCTCGGCCTGGGCGTCGCCCTCTTCCACTCCCGGTTCGGCTTCACCTCCGCCTGGCGGCAGCTCGTCGCGGTGGGCAACGGCACGGGGCTGCGGGCGCACGCACTGCTACTGGGCACCACGGCGACCCTGTTCGCCCTCGTCATCGGCACGGGTACCGGGCTGTTCGGCGCGCAGCCCGCGCCGTCCGCCGGGTCGATCGGGGTCGGTCTGTTCGCCGGCTCGGCGCTCTTCGCGATCGGCATGCAGCTCGGCGGCGCCTGCGCCTCGGGCACCCTGTTCGCCGTCGGCTCGGGGCAGACCTCGATCGTGCTGACGCTGGGCGGGTTCGTCGCGGGCGCCACGCTCGCCGCCTGGCAGTTCGACCTGTGGAAGGACCTGCCGGCCTGGCAGCCGGTCGTGCTGTCCGACCACATCGGCTGGTTCGGCTCGTGGGCGGTGACGATCGCCGCCCTGGTCGTCGTGGTGCTGGTCTCCCGGCGCATCCAGGCGCGCCGCAACCCGCCGCCCCTGGGAGCCGTGCCGTCGGCCCGCGGCGCGGCCGTACGGGCGCTGCGCGGTTCCTGGCCGCTGGCCGCCGGCGCCCTGGTGCTGGCGGTGCTGGGCGCGGGCGTGCTGCTGGTCTCCGGCGGCGCCTGGGGCGTCACCAGCGCGTTCAGCCTGTGGGGCTCGGAACTGGTGGGCGCGCTCGGCGGCCACCCGGAGAACTGGACGTGGTGGCAGCAGTCCGGCAACGACAAGATGCTCGCGGGCGCGGTGCTGGCCGACAAGACCAGCCTCACCGACATCGGCATCATGATCGGCGCGGCTGTCGCCTCGGCGCTCGGCGGCACCTGGGCCCTGCATCGCGGCATCCCGTGGCGTACGGCCGTGGCGGCGGTGCTCGGCGGTGTGCTGATGGGGATCGGCGCCCGGCTGGCCGGCGGCTGCAACATCGGCGCCTACCTCGCGGGCATCGCCTCCGGCAGCCTGAGCGGCTGGCTGTGGGGCGCGTTCGCCCTGGCCGGCACGTGGGTGGGGCTCAGACTGCGCCCGCTGTTCGGCCTGGGCAACCCGAAGCCGGGCGACGGCGTCTGCTGAGCCGGCCGGGCGGTTCCGGGGCTTGGGCCAACCGGCCCGCGCCCGGGCACAAGCCCGCCCGGTCCCGGCTCAGCCGACGAGAGTCGGCTTCGGGCGGACGACGCAGAACCCGTTCCTCTCCGGGTCGGCCGGCACGGTCCACGACTCGTCGCCGCGCCGCCCGACGTCCGCCCTGCGGGCGCCGAGCGCGAGGATCCGCCCGATCTCGGCCTCCGGCTCGGACAGGATGCGCCGGCGGAGCACCCCGGCCCGGGACGGTCGCGGCCCGGCTGGCAGGCGGTGACGGACGCGAACACCCGGAGGTGACCGGTGAGGTCGCCCCGGCCGGTCCGCGTCGTGGCAGCGGTTTCACAGGTCCAGCGCCTCGGCGGCGTAGCGGCGGAAGTCGCATCCTCCTGCTCGCACCGGTCCGCGCGGCCCACCCCCGCGTACGCGTCTCCGTACGCACCGGAGACGCCGCATCGGCCCTCGCGCTCCTCGGCGACGGCGAGGCCCAACTTGCCGTCGCCGCCCTCCCGGACCGCGTTCCGTCCACCCTGCTGGCCCGGCGGATCAACCGTACGCCACTCGTCCTGCGCCACACGTCCCGCGCGGAACCTGCAAACAGGGGCATGTCATCGATCCACGGCTCCGCCCGCCCCCGTCCCGTCTGGTCCTTCCCGGAGTACGAACCGGTCGGCATCGACCTGGGCAGCAGGGCGGCGGTCGCCGTCTGCGACCGGAACCAGGACACCGGCCCCGACGCGGACGACGCGCTCCTCGACCGCCTCGGCGTCACCGCGGGCTCCCGCCTCGTCGACCTGGCCTGCGGTACGGGCTCACTCGTCGTCCAGGCGGCCCGCCGCGGGGCCGAGGCGCACGGTGTCGACGTATCGGCGGAGATGCTGGCCTTCGCCGAGGCCAGGGCGCGGCGCCACGGTGTCGCACCGCGGTGGCACCGGGCCGGCTTCCTCGACTACGCCCACCGCGCCGGGCCCGCGGACGTGGTCACCACCAAGTCGGCGCTGCACCAACTGCCCGGCTTCTGGAAGCAGCAGGCGCTCCGCGACACCGCCGCGCTGCTCCGCCCCGGCGGCACCTTCTACCTGTACGACATCGTCTTCAGCTTCGCGCCGGACGCCGCCGACACCCACCTCCAGCGGTGGATCGACACGGCGGAGCGCCCCGAGGGCGAGGGGTTCACCCACGCGGAGTACCACTGCCGACGCCGCTGAACGCAGCCGGCCACCGGTCACTCGTGCGCGGATGGTCCCGGTGCCGGTCGGAGGCGGATGGACTTCTCCGAGGCCATTAGAGTCGTCCGAGTCAGAAGTGGTTCGCCCGGACGCCCGAGGACGCCCCGTCATGACCGACGCACGACCGCCCTTTCCGCCGTTCGACCTCGACAGTGCTCTGGCCAAGGTGCAGGCCGCTGAGGACGCGTGGAACAGCCGCGACCCGCACAAGGTCGCCCTTGCCTACACGCCCGACTCCGTCTGGCGCAACCGGGACGTGTTCCTCACCGGACGCGAGGAGATCGTGGCGTTCCTGACCGCCAAGTGGGAACGCGAACTCGACTACGTCCTGCGCAAGAGCCTGTGGAGCTTCCACGAGAACCGCATCGCCGTCCGCTTCCAGTACGAGTGCCGCAACGCCGGGGGCCAGTGGTTCCGGTCGTACGGCGACGAGCAGTGGGAGTTCGACGCCGACGGCCTGATGCGCCGCCGCGAGGCCAGCATCAACGACGTACCCATCGAGGCGTCCGAGCGCCGCTGGTTCGGCCCGCGGCCGGAGGCCGAGCGCGGCCCCGGACACGACATCCCGCTGGACTGACGGGCCGTCACGCGGTGGCCGACCGCTCTCAGCTCCGGCGGGCGCCGGTCCCGTGCAGGGCCACCACCTCGTCCAGGATGCGGCCCACCGCGTCCGCGTCGTGCGCGAAGCGTCCCAGGAACAGACCGCCGACGTCCGGTCCCAGCCGGGTGAGCAGGCCGGGGCCCGCGCTGCCGCCGTAGATGACACGGCTGCCGGCCAGGCCCGGCTGCGCGGTGAGCCAGTCGCTCAGCGCTCCGCAGACGGTGGAGATGTGCTCCGGGCCGGCCGGCCGCGGCGCCCCGATCGCCCACTGCGGCTCGTAGGCGACGACGACGGGACCGGGCTCGCAGTCGTGCGAGGCGGCGGTCGTCAGGATCCGTTCGAGTTCGGCGACGGTGCGGGCGGCCGCCTCGTCGGGCGGGCAGGCGTTCAGCTCGCCGACGCACATCACGGGCGTCAGCCCGTTGCGCAGCGCGGCCGCGGTCTTGGCCGCGACCACCGTGTCGCCCTCGCCGAACAGCCGCCGCCGCTCCGCGTGCCCGACCTCGGCGAACGCGCAGCCGATCTCCTTGAGCACCGCGCCGCTGACCTCGCCCGTGTACGGCCCGCGGTCCTCGGCGGCGAGGTCCTGCGCGCCGGTCCGCACGGCCGTACCGGCCAGGGCCTCGGCGACCGGGATGATCTGCGGGAAGGACGGCAGCACGAAGAGTTCCGCCAGACCGTCGGCCACCGCGCGGTGGCCGCCCGCGACGGCGGCGATCCGGCGGGTCCAGTCGAGGGTCTGCCGATGTCCGAGGTACATCTTCAGACTGACCCCGAGGGTGACCGCGGGCGCCTCGGCGAGCCCGGTCATCAGGCGGCGCCCCGTTCCGGCGCCGTCGGCGCCGGAACGTTCTGCTCGTCCTCGTAGTCGCACATGAGCCGGACCTTGCCGGCGGACGGGGACGTGTCGTCGAAACGGTAGGTCAGCCACTCCTTGGCGAGCCTGCGGGCCAGTTCGAGTCCGACCACCCGCTGGCCGAAGGTCAGGACCTGGGCGTTGTTGGAGAGGATCGCGCGCTCCACGGAGAAGGAGTCGTGGGCGGTGACTGCCCGGACGCCGCGGACCTTGTTGGCGGCGATCGCGACGCCGAGGCCCGTGCCGCACACCAGCAGGGCGCGGTCGGCACGGCCGTCCGCGACGAGCTGTGCGGCGGTCACCGCGATCGTCGGGTAGGCGGTGTGCCCGTCGGCGTCGACCCCGACGTCGGTGACGGACTCGACCAGGTCACTGGCCTCCAGATCGGCCTTGAGCGCTTCCTTGTAGTCGTAGCCTGCGTCGTCGCAGCCGACGACGATACGGAGCCTGGCAGCAGCGGTCATCTGTATCGGTCTTTCCTCGGGGTGGGATCAGCGAAGGGGCGGGGTGGCCGGCGCTCGTCAGGTACGGACGGGCCGTTCGGCCAGGCGGGCGTGGACGGCGCGGACGATCAGCGCCAGTGAGTGGGCACCGGCGTCCGGGGTGCCGAGGCTCTTCTCGGCGTGCGGGCGGGCCCGGCCGGTGCGCGGCAGCAACCGGGCGGTGGCGTCGGCCGCTCGGCGTGCCGCGGTGGCCGCCGTGTCCCAGGAATCGGCGAGCGAGTGCCCCGCGGCGGTGGCCGTGCGCAGGCTCTCGGCGAACGGCACCAGCACGTCCACCATCGTCTTGTCGCCGACCTCCGCCTTGCCCAGGCGCATGACGGCGGCGGTCGCCCCGGTCACCCCGGCCGCGACGTCGGCCGGGCGGGGGCGCGCGGTGTCGCCGATCGCGGTGCCCAGCGAGCGCAGGATGACGCCCCACAGGGCGCCGGAGGTGCCGCCCGCCCGGTCGGCCCAGCCGTCGGCGGCCCGGTCGAGTACGGTGCCGGCGCCCGCGCCCTGGCCGAGCGCGTCCCGGGCGGCCTCGCACGCCCCGGTGGCTCCGTGCCGCATACCGATGCCGTGGTCCCCGTCGCCCGCGACGGCGTCGATCCGGCCGAGTTCCTCGGCGTGGGTGTCGACGGTCGCGAGGACGGTGTCCAGGATCGCGACGACCTCGGCGGCGAGTTCCCGCGAGTCGGCGGTGGCGTGCGGCAGCGGGGGTACGGCGGGCGCCTGGTCAGGCACATCCGCCTGTTCGGGCACGTCCGCCTGGTCCCGTACGAGGCCGGGCGCGTCCGGCACGTCGTCCGGGTCGCCGAGCGCGCCCTTGCGGAACGCGGGGGCGTCGGCGGGCGCCGTCCACAGCCGCTCCAGTTCGTCCGTCAGCCAGACGAGGGTCAGCGAGAGCCCGGCCATGTCGAAGCTGGTGCACAACTCGCCGACCTCGGGGTCCACGATGTCGACGCCCGCCTCGGCGAGCAGCCGGGACACCCGGCGGTAGACGACGAAGAGTTCCTCGTACGTGACCGCCCCGAGCCCGTTGAGCACGAGGCCGGCCCGCTGTCCTGCGGCCCGGTCGACGCCGTCGGGCAGTTCCGCGAGGAGCCGGTCGACCAGGCGCTCGGCGACCTGGTCGGCGGAGGGCAGCGCCTCCTCGCCGATGCCCGGTTCGCCGTGGATGCCGAGGCCGACCGCCATCCGCCCCTCGGGCACCGTGAACAGCGGGGCGTCCGCACCCGGCAGGGTGCAGCCGGAGAAGGCGACACCGAAGGAGCGCGTACGGGAGTTGGCCAGCTCGGCGACGCGCACGACCTCGTCCAGCGAGGCGCCGGTCTCGGCGGCGGCTGCCGCCGCCTTGAAGACCACCAGGTCGCCCGCGACGCCCCGGCGCCTGTGCGTCTCCTCGGGCGCGGCGCTGGACACGTCGTCGGTGACCGCGACCGTGCGGGCGGGCACGCCCGCGGCGGTCAGGGCCTCGGCGGCCTGCCCGAAGTGCAGGACGTCGCCCGCGTAGTTGCCGAACGTCAGCAGGACGCCGGCGCCGCCGTCGACGGCCTGGGCGACCTGGCGGATCCGGTGCGCGGACGGCGAGGCGAAGACCTCGCCGATCGCCGCTCCGTGCGCCAGGCCGCGACCCACCAGACCGCCGAAGGCCGGGTAGTGCCCGGAGCCGCCGCCCACGACGACGGCCACCTGCCCGGGTACGGGCCCGGAGCGGCGGGCGACGCCGCCGGGGACGGTGCGCACCCACCGGGCGTGGGCCGCGGCGAAGCCCTCGACCGCCTCCTGCGCGAAGGCCGCGGGGTCGTTGTAGAGACGTGTCATCGTCGTATCTCCGAAAAGGCGTGCTGTAACGAGGAGGAGCGGGCGCGGGCGCGCTCAGAGCACCTGGACGACGGCGTCCACGGCGAGGATGCACACCAGACCCGTCATCGCCTGCACGGTGACCAGCAGGCTCCAGGTCTTCAGGGTCTGCGGGACGGTGAGCCCGAAGTACTCCTTGAACATCCAGAACGCGCCGTCGCTGACGTGGGAGAAGATCATCGCGCCGGTGCAGGTGGCGAGGACGATCAGTTCCGCCGGGGTGGAGGACTGCTGGGCCAGCAGCGGGGCGATGATGCCGGTCGCGGCGGCGACGGCCACCGTGCCCGAGCCGAGCGCGATCCGGAAGATCGCGGCGATCAGCCAGGCGAACAGGACCGGCGAGATCGACCAGTGCTGGGCGGAGTCGGCGATGATGTCGCTGAGTCCGATGGCGGACAGCATGCCCTTGAGCGCGCCGCCGGCCCCGATGATCAGCAGCAGGCTGATGACGGGCGTGAGGCCCTTCTTGGTGTCGGCCAGCAGGCCGGAACCGGTCATGCCGAGGCGGATGCCCAGCGTGTAGTACGCGAACAGGGCCGAGACGAGCAGGGCGATGACCGGGCTGCCGACGGCGTCGAGGACCGGGCTGTACCAGCCGTGCTCGGGCAGCGCGTCCGGCAGCAGCGTGCCGACGATCATCATGACCGGGGCGACGAGCACGGTGGTCAGGCAGGCCGCGAGCGAGGGGACGCCGCGGACGGTGGAGGCGGTGGCGGGGCGGGTGGCCACGGCGACGCCGCCGCCGTTGTCACCGGCGGGGGCTCCCCCGGTCCCGCCCTCGGAACCGCCGTCGCCCTTCGGACCGGTGCCGTCGCCCTTCGAGCCGGTGCCGTCGCCCTTGGGTCCGCTGCTGCCGCCGTTCGCCTCGGGGTGGCCGAGGGATTCCAGGGCGCCGCCCTGGGAGGTGATGCCCCAGCGGGCGATGAGCCGGGGGAAGGCGAGGGCGCCGACCAGCAGGACCGGGATGCCGACCAGCGAGCCGTACAGGATGGTCACGCCGAGGTTCGCGTCGTACGCGTCGGCGGCCAGCACCGGCGCGGGGCCGGGCGGGAGCAGGGCGTGGGCGGTCATCAGCCCGGCGGCCATGGGGATGCCGACCGCGAGCATGTCGACCCTGAAGCGGCGCGCCACGGAGTAGACCAGCGGTACGAGGAGCACGAAGGTGACCTCGAACAGGTTCGGCAGGCCGATGATGACGGCCGCGATGCCGATGCTGATCGGCATCCACGCCTTGGAGCGGTTGCCCACCAGGACGTCGGCGATCCGGTCGGCGCCGCCCGAGCGCAGCAGCAGTCCGCCGAGGACGGTGCCGAGCGCGATGACGATGCCGGTGGTGGAGAGGGTGCCGCCGAAGTTCTCGGTGATCGTGTCGACGGTCTTCGTCGGGCCGAGGCCGTTGGCGAGGCCGAGCAGGAGGGTCGAGATCAGCAGCCCGAGGAACGGGTGCAGCTTGACCTTGGCTATCAGGAAGACCAGCAGCGCCACGGCAGCGATACCGCTGCCGAGGATGTACAGGGACGAGTGCATCGCCCTCACCTCATCTTCTCATCTTTGAGAATGGGGAAGTCGCAGGCCGGGGACCTGGTGACCTGTGGGGCCCGGCGCGCTGTCGGCCTATGGGGTCCGACGTGCGCGTCGGCGGGGGCGCCCCCGGCCGGAGCCGGGGGCGGCAGATGCCGGCGTACGCTGCGGCGGGCGGCCGGCGGGGCGGTGCTCAGGCGCGGGTGCGGGCGGCCTTGCGGGAGGCGAGGGTCGCGGCGAGGCGGAAGGCGTTGCGCGCGGAGTTGGTGTCCGCCACGCCCTTGCCGACGATCTCGAAGGCGGTGCCGTGCGCCGGGGTGGTCACGGCGATGGGCAGGCCGCCCTGGATGGTGACGCCGCCGTCGAAGCCGAGCAGCTTCATCGCGATCTGACCCTGGTCGTGGTACATCGTGACGATGCCGTCGAAGACGCCGTCACGGCCCTTGAGGAAGATCGTGTCGGCGGAGAACGGGCCCTGGGCGTCGATGCCGGACGCGCGGGCCGCGGCGACGCCGGGGGCGATCTCGTCGATCTCGTGCCGGCCGAAGAGGCCGTTCTCGCCGTTGTGCGGGTTCAGGGCGGCGACACCGATGCGCGGGGCGTCGATGCCGGAGTCCCGCAGCATCTCGTCGAACATCGTGACGATGGTGGTGACGCGGTCGGCGGTGATCCGGTCGGCCACGTCGGCCATCGGGATGTGCGAGGTGATCCGCGACGTCCACAGCCGCGGCAGGACGTTGATCTCCGAGGTGGGGCCGGTGTAGCCGAGCAGCTCGGCGAACCAGCGCAGCTCGTCCTCCTTGTTCATGCCCGCGTCGTGCAGCGCCGCCTTGTTGAGCGGCATGAAGCAGATGCCGTCGACCTCGCCGGCCTGCGCCAGAGAGACCGCGTACTCCAGGGCCGCCTTCGTCCAGGCGCCGGACTCGACGTTCACGGAGCCGGTGACGGTCGGCAGCGGTCCGGGCCGGCCGGGGTCGACCAGGGCCGGACGCCCGGTGCCCCGCTCGTCGGGGACGTCCAGCTCGACCCCCGCCTGCCCGGCGGCCCGGTCGAGCTCCTCGCGGGTGGCGATGACCAGGACGTCGGCGAGCGCTTCGAGCTCCCCGGAGGCGAGCAGCTTGGCCGCCAGCTCACCGCCGATACCGGACGGGTCACCCGGGACGAGGGCGATGGTGGGGCGGACCGTTTCGGACATGGGTGGGTACTCCTTCGTGCTTACGGGGGACACGTGCTTCGCACACGCGACGCCGTGTTTGCAGTCCGCTGTGTGCGGCTCCTGAGTCAGACGGGGTCCGGGCCCGTACGGGCGGGGCGGGCGCCGACTCCGCGGGTCTGTGCGAGCAGTCGCCGCAGGTAGTCCCGGTTGGTGGCGCTGACGCTCAGGCCGTCGCCACCGTAGTGCTCGACGCAGAAGGCCCCACGGAAGCCGTGGTCAATTGCATACTGCACTGATTTGCGGTAGTTGATAACCCCTGACTCCATGGGAGCGGGGAAGGTCACAATGTGCCCGCTCGTCGCGTCCTCCGAGCGGTAGTAGTTCTTGACGTGCCAGTAGTTGGCGTAGGGCAGGGTCTTCTCGACCATGGCCTCGGCGCGCTCGACCGGACGGTGCAGCCGCTGGAGGTTGCCGAGGTCCGGGTTGAGGCCGACCCGGGGGTGGTCGACGTCCCGCACGAACTTCACCGCGCTGTCGGCCGTGCCCAGGTAGGTGTCCTCGTACATCTCCAGTGAGACCTCCACGCCGACCTCGTCGGCGTGGAGGGCCAGCTCGCGGATGCGGGCGACGGCGAGCTTCCAGGTGTCGATGTCGTCGGGGTCCTTCGCGCCCTGCGCCGTCCAGAACCACAGGGCGTCCCGCTGCGCGGGCGTCAGCGCCCGGAAGAACCCGAAGGAGACGACGCCCGCGCCGAGCTGCACGGCCGCGTCGATCACCCGGTGGCCGTAGGCGAGATTGTCCGCGCCGTGCTCGGGGTCGATGACGCTGCGCCGGGCCGTCGAGACGGCCGGGACGGTGAGCTCCGCCTCCTTGACCGCGGTGGCGAACTCCGCGCGCCGCGCGTCGCTCAGGTCGGCGACCCGCAGCCACGAGTCGGTGGGGTCGACCTCGGTGAAGCCGGCTCCCGCCACCTCGCTCAGGGTCCGCGCCCAGCCCTCCGGGTCCTGGTCCTGCGTCGACCCGCCACTCTCGGTGACGTTGGAGAACTGGAGCATCGCGGCGGCGATGGGCCAGTCCTCCCAGGTGGGCGCGGTGTCGGGACCGGTCTCGCTCATCAGGGCTCCAGGGCGTGCGGGGTTCCCGTCCGGCGACTGGCCGAATAGGAAATCTTCTATAGAAAATTAGCCCCGGTCTTCACGAGGCGTCAATACCTGATTGACTTCTCGGAAACACACTCGCGAGGAGAGCCATGCAGACGCCCGAGACGCCCCCCTTTGTGAGCGGCCGTCAGGTCCTTGCCGACGGCGTCCACGAAGCCCTTCTGGCGATGCTGGTGGACGGCACGCTGCCGCCCGGGTCACCGATGCGGACCGAGACCCTGGCCAAGGAGCTTCAGGTCTCCGCCACTCCGGTGCGCGAGGCGCTGGCCCGGCTCGAGTCGACGGGCATGGTGCGGCGGGTGGCGCGGCGCGGCTACCGGGTGGCCGAGCTGCCGACCCGCGAGGAGCTGGCGCAGCTCATCGAACTCCGGCTCGTCCTGGAGCCCGTCAACGCCGAGCGGGCCTGCGCGCAGAACGACCCGGCCCTCATCGAGGCGCTGGCCGGGACCGTGGAGGCCCAGCAGCAGGCGCCGACCGGGCCGCACTACGAGAACTTCAGGGATTTCCTCCAGGCGGACTGGGCCTTCCACAGCCTCATCGCCGCCCATACGGGCAACCCGTTCCTGGAGCAGGCGTTCAACTCGTGCAACGGGTACATGCAGCGCTACCGCATGTTCAACGACCACGTGATCAGCGACGCGCACGAGAGCCGCGCCGAGCACGCCCGCATCCTGGACGCCTTCCGCTCCTCGACCCCGGCCGCCGCGGCGACGGCGATGCGCGAACACCTGGAGAAGCTGCTCGCCCGGGTACGGCAGCAGAGCGCGTAGCTCCGGCGCGGGGGCCGCCGCTCAGCCGCCGCCCGTCGCTGAACCGTCGGCCGTCGCTCAGCCGTCGGCCGACACGCGGCGCGCCACCGCGGCCAGGTGCTCGCGCATGGCGGTCACCGGTCGCCCGGGGTCCCCGGACTCCAGGGCCGCCAGGATCGCCGCGTGCTCCGCCACGGCCTGCTCCGTGTCCGTCGGACCGTGGTCGGCGGTCTGCCGCAGCCGGTGCACGTGGGCGCTCAGCGACTCCGCGGACCTCAGGAGGAAGCGGTTGCCCGAGGCCCGGATGATGGTGAGATGGAACTCCCAGTCCGCGGCGAAGTACTCCCGCAGCCCCGACAGGTCCGCCGGCCGGTCGCCGGTGCCCTTCGCCTTGCGCAGCCGGTGCGCGCAGAGCACGTGCTGCGCGTGCGCGGCCCGCAGTTCGGGCAGCAGGTCCTCGGTGTGCGCCACCGCCCGTTCGATCGCGGCGGTCTCCAGGATGCCGCGCATGTCGAAGAGTTCGGCCAGCTGCTCCGGCGACAGCGGCGGCGCCACCCGGTATCCCTTGAGCGCCACGCGTGAGACCAGGCCGGTGTGCTCGAGCTGCGCCAGCGCCTCGCGCACCGGGGTCTGCGAGACCTCCAGCTCACGGGCGAGCGAGTCGATGCTCAGCGAACTGCCGGGGGGTGTCGAGCCGTCGAGCAGCCGCTCGAGGAGGACGTCATAGACGCCGTCCCGCAGGGCGCGACGGGGCACGACCGGCTTGCGGCCGCCGGCCCGGGCGGTCGTGGGACTGATCTCGTTGCTGTACGTGCTGCTGTCCATGTCGGCGCAATCCTAGCGCGGGGGCACAACCGAGTGGTGCACAACCGATGAGATAGATCCTATAGGATCTAGGATCCTTGCTAACCCGAACATCGACTCGCAGCACCGATCCGGACACCAGCGGCAGCGCTGGTACGCCCCTCCGCCGACCCTGGAGCACCGCCGTGACCGCACTGACCTCAGGCGACCGTCTCGACCACGTGGCCTACGCGGTGCACGACATCGACGCCGCCCTGCCCTGGTGGACCCGGACGCTCGGGCTCCCCCTCCTCGCCGACGAGGTGGCCGAGGAGCCCGGCTCGCGGCTCGCGTACCTCGACGCCGGGGGCGGCATCTGCGTCCAGTTGGTGCAGCCGGTGCGGCACAACGCCGTCCGGGAGTTCCTCGACGCGCACGGCGAAGGGCTCCACCACATCGCCTTCCGCGTCACCTCGCTGCCCGCGACCACCGCCAGGCTCGGGGACCCCGCGGAGGTGTTCGCGGGCGGCCGCGGCTGCGACGCCTGCTTCCTCACCACCACTGAGCCGGGCCTGCGCGTCGAACTCGTCCAGCCGCGAGAACGCGAGCAGCGGCCAGGCCGCGTACGACGGCTGGAGTAAGGGGTAGGGGCATCCGCAGCAGCCAAAGGAGCCCCCGTCAACGGGAGTTGCGTCATGCCGGGCATCGGAGTCGCCGGGGCCGGGGTCGCCGGTCCCCCTCTCGGTCCGCTGCTGCGTCAGCACGGCATACCCGTCACCCTGTACTGCGACCGCGATCCGCGGCGGGCTGCGGGCTGCGATCCGCGGCGGGCTGCGGGCTGCGGGCTGCGGGCTGCGGGCTGCGGGCTGCGGGCTGCGACGGGAGCCTGCCCGCCACCGTCGCGCACCACGCCCCGACGCCGGCCCGGGAGCGGCGCCTCGGCGTCTCGTTCCGGCCCGCCGAGGAGTAACGAGCTCGCCTCCGGTCACGATCTGCTCGTCCTGGCGTCCGGGCGCGGCGGTCTCGCCGAGGTGTTCCCGCGCCGGGACGGCGGTCTCTCGCACCCCGCTCCGCCGCGCCGGCTGTGCGCGGGGCTGTACCACGGGGTCGCGCCGACCGAACCCAAGGGCGTGACCCTGTCCTTGTCGCCCGGCCGCGGCGAGCTCATCGAGACACCCCTGTACTCCCGGGACGGGCCCGTCACCACGCCGGGCTTCCGGCTCACCGGGCCGCTGGATCCGGTGCGGGCCGCGATCACACCTACGGTGCGCGCGGATCACGCCCGGCTGCCGGGCGGGCGGTACGCCCTCGCCCTCGGGGACGCCCGCACCGTCGTCGACCCGGTCGTCGGGCAGGGCGCCGACATCGCCTCGTACGCGGCCGAGGTGGTCGCCGACGCGATCGCCGAGGACCTCGGGTCCGGTGATGTCCCGTCCGGCCGATCGGTCCGGTCCGTTCAGTGCGGGAAGGTGCGGGGCGGCCGGGTCGTGACGGTTTCGCGGAACCCGGCGATCCGCGCGTGCACCTGGCGCATCAGGTACGTCTCCTCGATCCGGTCCAGGTACAGGCAGCGGGCCGCGAGTCCTGCCAGGTCGAAGGCGAAGTACAGGGACATCAGCGGGTTCACGAACAGCTCGCTGCCCCGGGTGCGGTCGGTGAAGCGCACGTCGCCGAAGCGGCCCTGCACCGCCGCCGCGACGGAACCGTTGACGATGCTGGAGTGCTCCGGGGTGGCCTGCTGGGCGTGGGCCACCGCGTCGAGGTAGAGGGCGCCCTCGCGGGTGGCGCGGGGTATCGAGAAGGCGCCGAGGTAGGCGCCGTCGCGGTCCAGCGCGGCGATGTTCTCCAGTACCTGGACGTGGTTGACGCCGTGGTACGCGTCCACGCCGAAGCCGACCGACACCACGAGCCGGACGGGGACGCCGTCGAGTCCGGCCAGCGCCGCCACACTGGCGAGATCCTCCTCCGGGGTGCCGAGCCCGGCCTCGTCGCCGCGCAGCAGGATGTCCGTACCGCCGTCGACCAGCACCACCGCGTCGATCCGGTGCAGCTCGACGAGCGCCCGGTAGGCGTCGCGCAGCGGGCGCACCCCGGTCTGCGGGAAGGCGTACACCGTGGACGGGTAGCCGTTCCGGTGCAGCCACTGGGCGAGGGTCCGCTCCGGGAAGTAGCTCTGGTGGAGGGCGGTTTTGGGGGTGACGGCGGCGAGGTCGGGAGCGGCCCAGTCGTCGAGCGGAAGCCCGTCGAGCATGCTGAACGACAGGTTCGCGAGCTGCACCTCCTTGCCCTGGTGCATGAGTGAGAGGGCCAGCGGCAGACCGGAGTAGATGTCGAAGCCGCCGCCCGCGCCCGCGACGAGGATCCGTTCGGCATCCGCCAGCCGTGCGAAGAGCGGGTTGGTGTGGAGGGACGTCATGACGATCATTGTCCGCCCGGCGGGAACGGCGGCTGCGGGTCAGGCCGGTGGCGGTGTGCGGACGGTGTCCGGCGGACGCGGCTGGACGCGCATGCCGGGCCGGCGCCGGTGGACGGTGAGGCAGTGCAGGCCGTCCGGGCCCGCGTGGAGGCCGCGGGCGGCGCCGTGGGGCAGCCAGTTCAGGCTGCCCGGACGCAGTGGGAGCGGTCCGTCGCCGGGGCCGAGCAGGGTGCCGGAACCGGCGACGACCAGCAGCAGGACGTCGAGGTCCGGCTCGGTGTGGACGTCCACGCGACCGGCGGGCGGGATGCGTACGACATTGGCGTCGAGCTGCCTGCCGGGCTCGGCGAGGCGCCACAGCGCACCGGTCGGTTCCCCGGCGCCATCGACAGGTTCGGCTCCGTCGGCGGGCGCCGAGCCGTCCACGAGCGTCGTGATGTCGCACAGGGTCCGCGCGACGGGTGAGCCGGGGTCACCGGCCGGTTCACCGCCCGGGTCACCGGCCGGTTCGGGCGTGCCGCTGTCTGCCGCGGTCATCTGGTGCACCCCTCATGTGCGTTCGTCCTTCGCCGACGGGCGGGAGCGCCCCCGTGCGAAGCCTCCTGTCAGGAGCCTCCGGGCGAACTCCCGCAGATGGCCGGGTCAGTGACGCACCGCACACGGACCCGAGCCGCCTTTTAATAGGCATCGTACATGCGTATTTGCTAGCGTCCGTGGCGTGCGGCTGACGAAATTCACCGACCTGGCGCTGCGCACCGTCATGCGCCTGGCGGTCTTTGAGGAGGACGACCCGCTGACCACGCGCGAGGTGGCGGAGGTCATGGACGTGCCCTACGCCCACGTCGCCAAGGCCGTCACCCGCCTCCAGCACCTGGGGGTCGTGGAGGCGCGGCGCGGGCGCGGCGGCGGACTGGCGCTGACCGGTCTCGGCCGGCTGGCCTCGGTCGGCTGGCTGGTGCGGGAGCTGGAGGGCGAGGGCGAAGTGGTCGCCTGCGAGGGCGAGACGCCGTGCCCGCTGCGCGGCGCCTGCCGGTTGCGCCGGGCCCTGCGCGACGCCCAGGAGGCCTTCTACGCCGCCCTCGACCCGCTGACCGTGACCGACCTGGTGGCCTCGCCCACCGGACCGGTGCTCATCGGTCTGACCGGCCGCCCCTCGGGATAGTCCGGCCCGCCCGCCCCACAAAGGCACCGACCCGCCCCGCGAGGGGCCCCGCCGGGAGCACCCGTCCCGGCACCCACTCCTTCGCTTGAATGCGAAGATCATTTACCACTTTAGGAGCCGGCATGCTCTCCCAGCAGTCCGCCCCCGTCGTCCGGGCCACCCTCCCGGCCGTCGGCGCCGCCATCGAGGACATCACCGACCTGTTCTACCGCAGGCTCTTCGAGGCCCACCCCGAGCTGCTGCGGGACCTCTTCAACCGGGGCAACCAGGCCAACGGGCAGCAGCGGCAGGCCCTGGCCGGCTCCATCGCGGCGTTCGCCGGCATGCTGCTGCGCGAGGGCGAGCCCGGCGCGCCCCGCCCCGACGCGATGCTCGGCCGGATCGCGCACAAGCACGCCTCCCTGGGCATCTCCTCGGCGCAGTACAAGGTCGTCCACCACCACCTGTTCGGGGCGATCGCCGAGACGCTCGGCGACGCCGTCACCCCGGAGGTCGCCGCCGCCTGGGACGAGGTGTACTGGCTGATGGCCAACACCCTGATCGACGCCGAGGCCCGCCTCTACGGGCAGGCGGGCGCCGCCGAGGGCGGCGTACGGCACCGTATGGAGATCACCGAGCGGCGCCGGGAGACCCCCGACGCCGTCTCCCTGGTGCTGCGGCGCACCGACGGCCGCCCCACCGGGCCGTTCCGCCCGGGGCAATACGTCAGCGTCCAGGTCGAACTGCCCGACGGCGCCCGGCAGATCCGCCAGTACAGCCTGTCCGCCGCGCCCGGCCGCGGCCACTGGCGGATCACCGTCAAACGCGTCCGGGGCGCCGCACAGCCGGACGGCGAGGTCTCGTCCTGGCTGTACGAGCACGGGCACCCGGGAGCCGTGCTCACCGTGTCCGCCCCGTTCGGCGACCTGGTCCTGCCGGACGGCGACGGACCGCTGCTCCTGGTATCCGCCGGGATCGGCGTCACCCCCGTGCTGTCCATGCTGGACCACCTCGCCGTCACCGGCTCGGCCCGCCCGGTGACCGTCATCCACGCCGACCGCTCCCCCGCCGACCACGCCCACCGGGAGGAGCAGCGCAACCTCGTGCAGGCGCTGCCGGACGCCCGGCTCCACCTCTGGTACGAGCGGGTGGACGACGGGACGCCGGACGCGTCCACCGGTCTGGTCGACCTGGCCGCCGTGGACCTGCCGGCCGGTGTGCGCGTCTGCCTGTGCGGTCCGCTGCCCTTCATGCGGGCGGTCCGCGGCGACCTGCTGCGGCGCGGTGTCCCCATGGACGCCATCCACTACGAGGTCTTCGGCCCCGACATGTGGCTGGGGCAGTCGTGAACGAGACCGCCGCCGCGGTCGCCGCCGCGGCGGCCTTCGTCTGGCTCGGGATGGTGCTCGCCATCTCGTTCCTGGAGGCACCGCTGAAGTTCCGCGCCCCCGGCGTGACCGTACGGATCGGGCTCGGCATCGGCCGGCTCGTCTTCCGGGCCCTCAACCGGGTCGAGGCGGTACTGGCGGCCGTCGTGCTCGCGGCGGTCGCCGCGGGCGGTCCCCCGCTGCCGGTCGTGCTCCTGACGGCCGTCGCGGTCGTACTGCTCGCGGCGCAGCTCGCGTTGGTGCGGCCTGTCCTGAACCACCGCTCGGACCGGCTGCTGGCCGGGGAGGAACACCCGCGCTCCCGCGCCCACTTCTGGTACGTGGGGTGCGAGGCGGCCAAGGTCCTCGCCCTGCTCGCCCTGGGCGTCACCACGCTGAGCGCCTGACCGCGGGTCCGGCACCGGCCGGGGCGCGCGAGCGGCTACGGCACCGGCTGCCGCCGCGCGCCCCGGCCGGTCTCCCGCCCGTCCGTGAAGTAGCCGCTCGGCGAGACGCCCAGGGCGCGGCGGAACATGGCGGTGAACGCGCTCGGGGTCGCGTAGCCCAGGCGTGCGGAGATCGCGGTGACCGGGACGCCCTGGGCGAGCAGGGAGATGGCCGCGAGCAGCCGGGCCTGCTGCACCCAGTGGCTGAGCGTCATACCGGTGGCCTCGGGGAAGCGGCGTTGCAGGCTCCGGGCGCTGAGGTGGGCGCGGGCGGCGGCTTCGGCGGTGGTCCAGCGCCGGCCGGGGTCCGCGCGGATCGCCGAGCAGAGCGGGCCGAGCTCCGGGTCGGCGGGGGTGGGCAGGTGGAGCGCGGGTACGGGGTGCGGCGCCAGTTCGTGGAGCAGCAGGTTCATGACGGCCTCGTCGCGGCTGCCCGGCGCGTAGGCCAGGGGGATCCGGGTGGCGGCCTCGATCAGCTCGCGCAGCAGCGGGGACACGGCGACGACGGTGGGCTCGCCGGGCAGTCCGGGCCACGCGCCCAGCTCGACGTAGAGGGTGCGCATGCGGACGGCGCCGGTGCAGGTCATGGCGTGGGTGACACCGGCCGGGACCCAGACGCCGCGGGTGGCGGGCACTACCCAGGTGCCGCGTCCGGTGACGACGGTGATCGCACCGCTGGTGCCGTAGATGAGCTGGGCGCGGCGGTGGGTGTGGGCGGGGATGTGGTGGGCGTCGGGCAGATCGCGGGCCATCGCGGCCAGCGGACGCGGCCCGTCCTGGTAGTCGTCGCGGTTCTCGCTCTTGCCGTACACGGTTCTCGCCGTTCCCTTTGAGGACGCGCTCCCATGGTTTGGGGGCGCACGCCGTCGACGCGCGTGGCGCGACGTCGACAGGTTATGACGCTCACGCGAATGTGCGCCGGTGAAGACGGTCCGTACCGTCGTGCCACGTGCTCGACTCCACTCTCACACGTCCAGGCCGTCGCCGGATCGCGCTGCTGGCCGCCGCCGGCGCGGTCACGGCCGCGAACGTCTATCTCAACCAGCCGTTGCTGGGCGAGGCGGCGCGCTCGTTCGGCGTCGCGCCGGACGTCCTCGGCTACGTCCCCACCGCCACCCAGCTCGGTTACGCGGCGGGCATCGCCCTGCTGGTACCGGCCGGGGACCTGCGCGACCGCCGGCGCCTGATCCTCGCGCTCGGGGCGGGCTCGTCGCTGGCGCTCGCCGCCGCGGCGGCGGCCCCCACCGCGCTCTGGCTGGCCGTCGCCGGTCTCGTCATCGGCGTGCTGTCACCGATACCCCAGCTTGTCGCCCCGCTGGCCGTCGCCCTGGAGAAGGATTTCGGGACCGGACGGGTCGTCGGTCTGGTGCAGAGCGGTCTGCTCGTCGGGGTGCTGGCCTCGCGTACCTACGCCGGAGCGCTGGCCTCGGCGGCGGGCTGGCGCTGGGTCTTCGCCGTCTCGGCCGCCGGCACCGCGCTGCTGACCTGGGTCCTGCGCAAGGCGCTCCCCCGGGACGCGGCGGCCCCGGCCCCTGAGCGGCGGACCCTCGGTTACCGTGCGGCGCTCGCCTCGCTCCCCGGTCTGTTCGCGCACGACCGGCTGGTGCGCCGGGTCACCCTGTCCGGGCTGCTGGTCGGCGTCTCGTTCGGCGCCTTCTGGACCGTGCTGACGTACCTGCTGGACGAGCACTACCACTACGGGTCGACGCGGATCGGGCTGTTCGGTCTGGTCGCCGCGGCCAGTGCCCTCGTCTCTCCGTCGGCGGGCCGGCTCGCCGACCGGCTCGGGCGGCGCGGCGCCCTGGCGCTGCCGGTCTGCGTGGTGCTCGCCGGCTGGGCCCTGCTGTATCCGGGCGGCACCGGCGGTACGGGTCCGCTCGCGCTGGTGTGGCTGACGGCGGGGGTGGTGGTCCTGGACGTGGGCACCTGGAGCCAGCAAGTGGTGTGTCAGACGAGCCTGTTCACCCGTGAGCCGGCTGTGCACAGCCGGCTCAACACGCTCTACTTCACGCTGCGCTTCCTCGGGATCGCCGCCGGATCGCTGACCGGCGCCCGGTTGTGGGCGCAGGGCGGGTGGCCGGCGGTGTGCGCCGCCGGGGCGGTGGCGGCGGCGCTCGGACTGCTCGTCGCCGTGACTCCCGAGCGGACCGCCCGCACCCCGGACACCCGGTGCGTGACCTGAGGGTGCCCCCCGGGGTCAGGCGACGAGCGCCTGACCGCCCGCGCGCACCGGCGCCGCCGGGACGCGGATCGGCGCGGTCGGGATACGGGTGGGCGCGGCCGGACGGCTCGCGGGCCACACGCGGTACGTCGTCTTGGCCGGGTCGACCATGGGGTCACCGAGGATGATCCGGCCCGCGCGGTGCAGCCGGTCGCACACCGCGGTGGGCAGCGCCACGTAGCAGCCGCCCTTGTGGCTACGGGAGTCGAAGGGCTGCCAGTAGCCGTAGCGGCGGCGGCCGCTGGCGTGGATGGTGACGAACACCGGCGTACGGGCGTCGGCGATGATCCGGAACACGGCGGCGTCGTCGGCGGCGTCGAGGGCGAGGTCGGCCTGGGAGCGGGTCAGGAACACGGTCAGACCCCCCTGCCCGTGGCGGGGACGACGCGGGCGCCGGTGCCGCGGAGCGGCCTGGTGTCCTCGTCGGGCACATGCGAGGTGTCCGCGTCCCTGCCGCGATGGGTCAGCAAAACGACGGCCGGGGCCTGGTCGGGGGCAGGGGACATCAGCGGTTGCCTTTCGGAGGAACACGTACTCAAGATCACCTACCCCTATCGAACCAGAAGTTGATCTCCGATGCCCACCTTTCTCCGCAGCTCGTGTCGCCGATTTCACAGGCAACGACGGGAACCGGCCACGGAGTTGAGACGTCCCCGCCCGGGGCTTCCGCCCGGCCGGCGTCAGCCCACCGGTACCGGATAGGTCGGGTACTCCACCCCGGAGACGTGCTGGACGACGCGGACGACCTGGCAGGAGTAGCCGAACTCGTTGTCGTACCAGAGGTAGAGGATCGCGTTGTCGCCGTCGACCTTGGTGGCGCCCGCGTCGACGATCGAGGCGTGGCGCGAGCCGATGAAGTCGCTGGAGACCGCGTCGGGGGCGGTGGTGAAGTCGATCTGGCGCTTCAGCGGCGAGGTCAGCGACACCTGGCGCAGGTGGTCCAGGACCTCCGCGCGGTCGGTCTCGCGGCCGAGCCGCAGGCTGAGGATGGCGATCGAGACGTCCGGCACCGGGACCCGGATCGAGCTGCCGGTGATCGGCGCCTTGAGGTCGGGCAGCGCCTTGGCGACGGCCGAGGCGGCACCGGTCTCGGTGATGACCATGTTGAGCGGCGCGGAGCGGCCGCGGCGGTCGGCCTTGTGGTGATTGTCCAGCAGGTTCTGGTCGTTGGTGAACGAGTGGACGGTCTCCACGTGCCCGCGCAGGACGCCGAACTCGTCGTCCATCGCCTTCAACGGGGGCACGATCGCGTTCGTGGTGCAGGACGCGCAGGACAGGATCCGCTCGTCCGGCTTGATCATGTCGTGGTTGACGCCGTGCACGATGTTCGGGACGTCGCCCTTGCCCGGCGCGGTCAGGACGACCTTGTCGATCCCGGGCCGCAGGTGCTGCGAAAGCCCTTCGCGGTCGCGCCACTTACCGGTGTTGTCGATCAGGATGGCGTCCTTGACGCCGTACGCCGTGTAGTCGATCTCCGAGGGGTCGTTCGCGTGGATCACCTTGATGGTGTTGCCGTTGGCGACGATCGCGCCGTTCGCCTCGTCGACGGTGATCGTGCCCTGGAACTGGCCGTGGATGGAGTCGCGGCGCAGCAGCGAGGCGCGTTTGACGAGGTCCTCGGCGGCCCGGCCCGCGTCGCCGCGGACGACGATCGCGCGCAGCCGCAGCCCGTTGCCCGAGCCCGTCTTCTCGATGAGCAGACGGGCCACGAGGCGGCCGATGCGGCCGAAACCGTACAGGACGACGTCGCGCCCGTCGCGGCACTCGATCTTGTTGTCGCCGGTGGCACCGGCCACGGCCCGCGCGGTGAACTCCGCCACCGGCAGGCCGCGGTCGTCGGCCCGGTAGGTCGCGGCGAGCATGCCGAGGTCGATCTGCGAGGGGCCGAGGTCGAGGGTGGCCAGCGCCTGGAGGAAGGGCCAGGTCTCGGTGACCGACAGCTCCGCGCCGGCGATCTGCCGGGCGAAGCGGTGGGTCTTGAGGATGCTGACCACCGACTTGTTCACCAGGGAGCGGCTGTGCAGCAGGACGGTCACGTCCCGCTCCCGGTGCAGCTTCCCGATGATCGGGATCATCGACTCCGCGATCTCCTCGCGGGTCTTCCAGTTGGTGAACGAGTCGTCGTTGACAGTCACAGATCCATCTTTCGAGCTAGGCAGCGCTCATATGTTAAACCGGCTGCTGACGTGACGATCAACGGGTGCCCCGAGACGGAGGCGGCCGCCCTCAGGGCACGACCGGTGGGTGGTACGGCAGCGTGGCCGACAGCAGGGTGAGCAGGCCGAGTACGACGGGCAGCAGCGCGACCAGGTAGAGGAAGGTGTAGCCGACGATGTCGCGGGCCTTCAGTTTGAGGACGCCGAGGAGCGGCAGCATCCAGAACGGGTTGACGAGGTTGGGCAGCGCCTCGGCGGCGTTGTAGACCTGCACGGTCCAGCCGAGGTTGACGCCCAGGTCGTTGGACGCCTGCATCACGTACGGTGCCTCGATGATCCACTTGCCGCCGCCGGACGGGATGAGGAAGCCCAGGACGATCGAGTAGACGCCCATCGTCAGCGGGAACAGTGCCCCGGAGCCGGTGCCGGTGAAGGCGGAGGCCAGATAGTGGGAGAGGCTGTCGCCCGAGCCGTTGGTGGCCTGCGTGATGATGGCGGCGATACCGGCGTAGAACGGGAACTGGATCAGCACGCCGGAGGTGGCGGGGACGGCCTTGGTGACGGCCGCGAGGAACCGGCGCGGACGCCAGTGCAGCAGCATGCCGAGGGCGAGGAAGAGCAGGTTGTAGGTGTTGAGCGCGGAGATCGCGACGATGGGGTCCTCGCTCGCGAACTCCTGCACCGCCCAGCCCGCCACGAGCGCGACGACGACGAAGGTGAGCAGCGGGCTGTACTCCAGCCACTCCCCCGGCCGGGTGCGCGGCTCGTCGTCCTCGACCGGATCGCTCGGGTCGATCCCGAGGTCGGCCGCGGTACGTATGTCGTCGCCGCGCGGGGCCGTGAGGAAGGCGACGGTGAGGCAGACGGCGATCACGGCGGCGGCGAGGGTGAGCGACTGCCAGGTGAAGATGGTCTCCCGGAACGGGATGACGCCGGTGACCGGCAGCAGCGAGTCGGGCAGGCTCGCCGCGTTGGCCTGGAGCTGGGCGGCGGACGAGCTCAGGCCGAGCGCCCAGCTGCCGCCGAGTCCGAGGTAGGCGGCGGCCGACGCGGCCCGGTAGTCGACGCGCAGATCGTCGCGCTCGGACAGCCGCCGCACCAGCAGACCGCTGAAGATCAGGCTGAAGCCCCAGTTCAGCAGCGCGGAGGTGAGGCTGACGGCCGCGACCGTCACGATGGCCGACCGGTTCGAGCCGGGCACGGCGGCCAGCCGCGTGATGACCCGCTGCACCGGCCGGGCGGTGGCCACGACGTAGCCGCCGATGGCGACCATCGCCATCTGCATGGTGAACGGGATCAGGTCCCAGAAGCCGTCGCCGAAGACGGTGGCCACCTTCGCCGGGGTGCTGCCGATGCACATCGCCGCGACGGCGACGACCGCGATCGTCAGCAGCGCGAAGACGAGGGCATTGGGGAACCAGCGTTCGGCGACGGCGGCGCTGCGCGTCGCGATCCGGGTGAACGGGCTGTCGCCGGTGGGCTCGCGCCGCTCGGCGGTGGCGGGCTGCTGCGTGGTCATCACGACTCCTGACAGGGGACGGCCTGCGGGGACTGCGAGCGGTGGACCACGGCGGCGGCCACCAGGTCGGCAAGGGCGCTGCCGACGGACTTGAAGACGGTGATCTCGTCCGGGGAACGGCGCCCGGTCACGGTGCCGGCGCACAGCTCCGGCAGGGTGCCCGCGACGTCGGCCGCCGCGAACCGCCCCGCCCCGATGGGCTGCACCAGGTCGCCGGCCTCGTGCACGGCCTGCGCGGTGTCGACGTACACGCGGCCGCGGCGCAGGCACTCCTCGTCGGCCTCCCGCATGGTGGGCCGGAAGCTGCCGATGAGGTCGAGGTGGGTGCCGGGCCGCAGCCAGGCGCCCTCGATCACCGGCCGGGTGGCCAGGGTGGCGCAGCTGACGATGTCGGCCTCGGCCACCGCACTCGCGAGGTCGGTGACCACCCGGGCGTCGACGCCCTGCCCGCGCAGCGTGTCCACGAGACGATGGGCGCCCGCCGCCGAGCGGTTGTGGACCAGCACGGTCTCCAGGTCGAAGACGCTGCGGTAGGCGTCGGGGACGAGGCTGCCGACGTGTCCGGTGCCGGTCACCAGCAGCACGCGGCTCTCGGGCCGGGCGAGGCAGGAGGCGGCCAGGGCCGAGGTCGCCACGGTGCGCCTGCGGGTCAGTTCGTCGCCGTCGATGAGCGCGAGGTGTTCCCCGGTGACGGCGCTGGCCAGGACGAAGGCGGAGGACAGGGCCGGGCGGCCGTGGGCGGCGTTGGCGGGGAAGACGTTCACGAGCTTCACGCCCAGGTACTCGCCGTCGGACCAGGCGGGCATCAGCAGCAGCGTCGCGTCGCTGTCCGCGTCGACCGTGTGGTGGTGGCGTGGCGGGGTGTGCGCGCCGCGGACGAAGCCCTCCCGCAGCGCGGGGACGAGTACGTCGAACGGCAGCGCCTTGACGGTCTGCTCGGGATCGATGGTCAGCATGGCGCTCTTTCGTGTGTTCGCAGTTCTTGTGCGGGTCAGGCGTCGAGGGTCAGGTCGGACACGGGCATCGCCTGGCAGGTCAGGCACTGGTCGTCGGGCAGGTCCTCGGGCGGCGCGACGAGATGGGCCACCTGCCCGTCCAGGACGGTGACCGCGCAGCTCTCGCACTGGCCGAGGCGGCAGCCGCTGGGCAGCCGGATGCCTTCCTTCTCGGCGAACCGGAGCAGCGTGCCGTCCTCGCGGTGCCAGGTGAGCCGCCGGTCGGTACGGGCGAAGCGGACGGTGGCGCGGGCGTCGGCGGGCAGGTCCACGGACCGGGCGGCGGCGTGGAACTTCTCGGCGAAGATGTCGAAGCGCGGCACGCCCCGGGCGGTCAGCCCCGAGGTGACGTCGGCGAGCATGGCCTCGGGCCCGCACAGGTAGAAGCGGGCGCGGCGGTCGATGAGACCGGCGTCGACGTGCTCGGCGCCCACCCGGCCGTGGTGCTCGTAGTCGCGGCCCCGGCGGTCGCCGGGTCCCGGCCTGCTGTAGTGGTCGTGCACCCGCAGCCGGGGCAGCCGCCGGCGCAGTTCGCGGATCCGGTCGGCGAAGGCGTGGGCGGCGGAGTCCCGGCTGCCGTGGTGCAGGACGACCTCCGGGACGGTGCCGCCGCTGTGGGCGAGGGTCTCCAGGTAGCCGATGAACGGCGTGATGCCGATGCCGGAGGCGAGCAGCACGACCGGCCGGCCGATGTCGGTGGGGATGACGAACAGCCCGGCGGGCGCGGTCACTTGCACCCGGGTGCCCACGTCCGCGGTGTGCACCAGGCCGGAGACCTCCCCGCCCGGCACCCGGCGTACGGCGATGCTGTACGCGGTGCGGTCCGCGTCGCGGGCCGGGCCGGTCAGGGAGTAGGAGCGGGCGAGCGGCGCCCGGCCGGGCGCGGCGGGGAAGCCGAGGGTGACGTGCTGGCCGGGCCGGAAGTCGGTCAGGGGCGAGCCGTCGGCGGGGGTCAGGCCGAGCGCCAGGACGTTGGTGCCCCGCGGGGTCGCGGAGGTGATGACGAACTCCCTCGCCCCGGTCCAGCGCGCCGTGGCCACCGGCCGGACGTCGCAGGTGGTGGCGCGCATGGGCACGGAGCCGCTGACCGGGTCGCGGACGTCGTCGTCGATGAGCAGGTTGTAGTTGCTGCCGCCCGGCCCGTAGGGGTCGTACCCGGGCAGCCCGAGGTCCTCGGCCGCCTGCCACCAGCCGTACTCGGCCACCACCACGTCGTCGTGCAGGTCGCTGTCGATGCGGGCCCGCATGCGGACGGTGCCGTTGCGGGTGGACAGGTCGACCCACTGGCCGTCGCCGATGCCGCGGTCGCGGGCCAGCCGGTCGCTGATGTCGACGGTGGGGTCGGGGCTGCGCTTGCGCAGGGAGGACAGACCCCGGTGCTGGCTGTGGCAGAAGTAGCCGTTCTTGGCGCAGGTCAGCCGCAGCGGATGCCGGGAGTCGGGCACACGGCCCGGCGCGGTGTGCTCGGGGACGGGCGGGTAGCCGTGCGCGGCCAGCCGCTCGGAGTAGAGCTCGACGCGCCGGGTCGGGGTGGCGAAGCCGGTCGTCCGGCCGTCCTCGGCGACCTGGGCGTACTTGCGGTAGGTGGTCTCCAGGGGGACGCGGAGGCCGCCGGGCCGGCGGCGCAGTTCGTCCACGGTGAGGCCGAGGGGGGCGAGCTGGTGGTTCCAGCCGGCGGTGACGTCGCCGCCGAAGAAGTCGTCGCCCATGCCGAGGCGCCGGGCGAGGTCGAAGACGACCTCGGTGTCCGAGCGGGACTCGCCGACCGGCTCGACCATGCGCTGTCTGAGCTGTACGTGTTCCTGGGCGCGGCGGCTCACCTCGAAGCCGGCCCTGACCGCCTCGTGTTCCCAGGGGCTGTTGACCGGCAGCAGGATGTCGGCGAACCGCGAGGTGGGGTTCTCGAACAGGTCGAGGTGCACGTAGAAGTCGAGGGCGCGCAGCGCGGCGGCGGTGCGGCGCGGGTCGGGCTGGGACAGCACGAGGTTGCTGCCGAAGCCGACCAGGGCGCGGACCGGGTAGGGGTCCTGGTCCAGGACGGCGCGGCACAGGTCACGGCCGCTGACCCAGCCCTGGGCCGGCGGGCCGATGGGGTGTTCTTCGATGCCCAGGGTCCTGGCCCGCTGCCCGGGGGCGAGCTGGTCGAAGCCGGTGACGGGGTTGACGGGGTGCCGGGGCCAGACGACGTTGCCGCCGGGGGTGTCGAAGCTGCCGGTCAGCGCGTACAGGGTGGCGATGGCCCGTTCGGTCTGGGTGGCGTTGGCGTGCTGTCCCACGCCGGTCCAGGCGTGGTAGGAGACGGACCGGGCGGCGATCAGGGCGTCGGCGAACGCCGTCAGGTCCGCGGGGTCGATGCCGGTGGTGCGGGCGGTCTCCGCGACGGTCCAGGGGCGGCAGGCGTCGCGGTAGCGCTGGAAGGCGGGTACGCAGTCGACGGGGCCCTCGGTGGTGGGTATCCGGTAGGTGCCCTCCAGGGCGTAGCGCTCGGGGTGCCGGGCGGGGTAGCGGGTGTCGTAGGGCCGCCAGGTGCCGTCCGCGGTGTCGTGGACGGCGAAGCCGGTGAGGTCCGGGGCGATCTCCCCGGCCCGCAGGAAGCGTCCGGTGTCGCGGCGGACGAGGAGCGGGGCGTTGGTCCAGGAGCGGACGAAGGCGTCGTCGTGGCCGCGGCGTTCGAGGATCTGCCGGGCGGTGCCCAGGGCGAGGGCGGCGTCCGTGCCGGGCCTGACCCGCAGCCAGTGGTCGGCGCCGGAGGCGCTGGTGGAGCGGCGGGGGTCGATCACCGCGAGCCGTGCGCCGCGGGCGCGGGCGTCCGCAAGCGCCGCGGACTGGGCGAGCCAGGTCTTGGCCGGGTTGTGGCCCCACAGCACGGCGAGGTCGGTGGCGGCGAAGTCCGCGGTGGGCAGTGCGCAGCCGAAGGTGAAGGCGTGGGCCCAGTCCTTGTGCCAGTTGCAGACCTCGGTCGAGTAGCAGGTGTTGGGGCTGCCGAAGAGCCGGATGAACCGCTCGATCCAGTCGATGGAGTCGGACAGCGGGGTCCCGCTGGGCGAGGTCACGGCGAAGGCCACCGACTCGGCCCCGCTCTCGCCCTTGATCCGCGCCAGCTTCTCCGCGATCTCGCCCATCGCCTCGTCCCACCCGATGGGCTCCCACCTGGGGTCCGGATCGGACTTGGGGGTGGTGCGGCGCAGGGGCCTGGTCAGCCGGTCCGGGTGGTGCACGATCTCGGGTGCGGCCCGGCCCTTCGGGCACATCGCCGCGCCCGTCGGGTGGTCCGGGTCGGGCCTGACACCGGTGAGGGCGCCCGCGTCGACGGTGTAGACGGCGCCGCAGCGGGAGCGGCAGAGGGTGCAGTAGCCGTGCTTGTCGACCATCGATCATTACTCCTGGGTAACCGGTTACCGGCTACCGGTCGCCGGTTGCGAGCTAAGATGCAGCCGGGACAAGTCGATGTCAAGAGCCGACGTCGTACGACGGACGCGACGACGCGAGCGAGCGCGAGGAGTCAACCGGTGGCACAGAAGGCGTCGGCCGGGCCGCTGCACCGCACGAGCCTGCGGGACCAGGTCCTCGACCTCGTGCGGCAGTCACTGGTGGCCGGGGAGATCCGGCCCGGCGACATCTACTCGGCGGCGGCCCTGGCGACCCGCCTCGGCGTCTCCAGCAGCCCGGTCCGCGAGGCCATGCTGACGCTGGTGAACGAGGGGCTGATGGAGCCGGTCCGCAACCGCGGCTACCGGGTGATCCCCATGAGCGAGCACGACCTCGACGAGGTGTACACGATGCGGCTGCTGCTCGAGGTGCCCGGCACCCTCCGGGCGGCGGCCAACGCCCGGCCGGAGGACATCGCCCGGCTGCGGTCCGTCGCCGACGAGATCGTGACCACGGCCCGGGACGGCGACGTCACCGGCTTCCTCGACGCCGACCGCCGCTTCCACATCGGCCTGCTCGGACTCTGCGGCAACCGGCGCCTGGTCGACACGGTCACCTCGATGCGCGACCAGACCCGCCTGTACGGGCTGGAGAACCTGGCCGAGCGGGGCGCCCTCAACCACTCGGCCCACGAGCACCACGACCTCCTGGACGCCGTCGCCGACCGGGACATGGAGCGCCTGGAGGAGATCGTCCGCCACCACCTCCTGCACACCCGCTCCGACTGGGCGCACGAGGAGACCCCGGCCCCCCGTCGTACGACCGCACAGGGCCCGTCCGTACCCTGACGCCATGCCCGACGACGCCACCGTGGCCCACTTCTACGACCAACTCGCCGCCGACTACCACCTGGTGTACGCGGACTGGGACGCCGGCATGGACCGGCAGGGCCGGGCCCTGGACGCCGTCGTACGGGCCGGACTCGGCACGGAGAGCGCCTCGGTGCTCGACTGCGCGTGCGGCATCGGCACCCAGGCCATCGCGCTCGCCCTGCGCGGCCACCGCGTCACCGGCACCGACATCAGCTCCTCGGCGGCAGCCCGCGCGGTCCGCGAGGCCGCCGCCCGGGACGTCAGCCTGCCCGTCGCGGTGGCGGACATGCGCCGTCTCCCGTTCCCCGACGGGCACTTCGACGCCGTCGTGAGCGCGGACAACGCGCTCCCCCATCTGCTCACCGCCCAGGACGTGCGGGCGGCCCTGGCGGAGATGCGGCGCGTGCTGCGTCCGGGCGGACTGCTGATGGTCAGCACCCGCCCCTACGACGAGATCCTGCGGTCGCGGCCCGCGGCGACCCCGCCGCGGCCGTCCGGGCCGCCGGGAGTGCCGAGCCGGCGTCCCCCTTGTTCGCCGCCGTGAGGTGATCGCGTGATGAGGAGCCGTTCGGGGCGGGCGGCCGTGTCCCGCTGCCCGTCGCGGCGCGGCTTCCGGCCGCCTACGGTGGCCCGATGGAGGAAACGAGCTTCGAGGCGTACTGCACCGGGATCGGCTCCCGGGCGGAGCAGTTGCGCGACGCCCTGGTCGCCGGCGGCCCTTCCGTCCCCGTACCGGCCTGCCCCGGCTGGACCTTCGCCGAGCTCGCCCGGCACATCGGCGGCACCCACCGCTGGGCGGCGCGCGTCGTCCGCACCCGGGCCACCGGACCCGTACCGCACGACCTGGTCGACGACGTCTCCTGGCCGGGTCCGGTGACCCCCGCCGCGCTCGGCTCCTGGGTCGGCGAGGGCGCCGCGGAACTGACCGGCGCACTGCGCGAGGCCGGGCCCGACGCGCCGATGTGGACCGTGGCCCCCGGCGGCACCGCCCGGTTCTGGGCCCGCCGGATGACCCACGAGACCACCCTGCACGCCGCCGACGCGGCCCTCGCCACGCGGACCCGGTTCACCATGGACGCCGCCCTGGGGCGGGACGCGCTGGACGAATGGATGGGGTTCGGCGCCCTCCCCCGCGTCCTGGAGGCGGCCGGACCCGGCGCCGCACCGCTCCTCGGCCCCGGCCGCACGCTGCACCTGCACGCCACCGACCTGGCCGGAAGCGACGGCGAGTGGTTCGTCGACCTGACCCGCGCGCCGGTCACCTGGCGCCGCGCGCACGAGAAGGCGGCGGTGGCCGTGCGCGCCCCGCTCACCGACCTGGTCCTGCTCCTCTACGGCCGCCGCACCCCCGCCGATGTCGAGGTGCTGGGCGACCCCGCCCTCCTGCGTCTCTGGCTGGAGCGCTCCGGCTTCTGGCTGCGCAAGTGAGCACCGCCGGGCCCCGGACACGCCCTTCGACCGCGCGCTCGCGCGCACGGGAGCCGTAGGCGCGGTGAAGCTCCGGGAAACGGCGGCGGAACGCCTGTCGCACCCCCCTGTCCGGCACAACCACCTCCCGGGGACCCCCGTCTAACCGGTCGATCGCAGACGCCGACAGAAACCAACAGACACCGGCAGACGCCGACAGACCGCCATGAACCGCATCAGACAGGGGTCACTTCCGCATGCGCACGTACCGCACCGTCACCGCCGTCACGGCCCTCGCCCTCGCCCTGGGCGGCGCCGCGCTGGCGGCACCGGCCGCCCAGGCGGCCACCACGGCCGCCGCCCTCGTCCACGAGGACGGCGAACTCTGGTACCGGGCCGCCCCCGGGCAGGCCAACGAGCTGACCGTCTCGGTGGCGATGACCGACCTCGACCCGGACGACGCCCGGTCCGACTACGTCCTCACCTTCCGCGACAGCCACGACATCGACTTCTCGGGCGACTCGGTGGACCCGTGCACGTACCCGTCGCCCGCGGACCACACCGTCGTCCGGTGCACGGTTCCCGAGCCCCTGGGCTCCGACGACTCGGACATCTACCGGATCGACGCAGGGGACGGCGACGACTCCGTGACCATCGACGACCCCGCATCGTCCGCGCAGACGTCCGTCCACGGCGGCGACGGCAACGATGTCATCCGGGGCGGCACCGGCTGGAACGTGTACTACGGCGACGGCGGCGACGACCGCATCAGCGGCACGAACTACGCGTCCTACGGCGGCGACGGCGACGACGTCCTCACCGACTGCTCGTGGGAGTGCCACGGCGGCGCCGGGAACGACTCGCTCACCGCGGCCTCCGGGGACGACGTGCCCGAGCACACCCTGTACGGCGACGAGGGCGCCGACACCCTCCAGGGCGGCACCGGCGTCGACGTCCTGCACGGCGGCGACGGCGACGACCGGTTGTACGGCGCCCAGGGCGACGACACCCTCTACGGCGAGGACGGCGACGACACGCTGTACGGCAACAGCGGCGACGACGTGCTGTGGGGCGGCCCCGGCACGGACACGCTGTCCGGCGGGCCCGGGCGCAACGAGGTCCACCAGGACTGAGAGACCGCGGCGGGGGCCCGGCGCGCCGGGCCCCCGCACGTTCCGCCCGCCGTCAGATGACGCCCTGCGCGAGCATCGCGTCGGCGACGCGCTCGAAGGCGGCGGTGTTCGCGCCGACGACGTAGTCACCGGGGGCGCCGTAGCGCTCGGCGGACTCCCGGCAGGTGGCGTGGATGTCGTTCATGATGCGGGCCAGTTCCTCCTCGACCCGCTCCGGGGTCCAGGCGGTCCGCGCCGCGTTCTGCGCCATCTCCAGGGCGCTGACGGCGACGCCGCCCGCGTTGGCCGCCTTGCCGGGGCCGAACGCCACCCCCGCCTGCTGGAGCAGCCGCACCGCCTCGGGCGTGGCCGGCATGTTCGCGCCCTCCGACACCGCCTTGACCCCGTTGCGGACCAGCGTGGCCGCGTCCTGTTCGGTCAGCTCGTTCTGGGTGGCCGACGGCAGCGCGACGTCGGCCGGGACCTCCCAGACCCGGCCGCCGGGCACGAACCGCGCGGACGCGCCCCGCCGCTCGGCGTAGTCGCCGACCCGGCCGCGCTCGACCTCCTTGACCCGCTTGAGCAGCTCCACGTCGACGCCCTTCTCGTCGATCACGTAGCCGCTGGAGTCCGAGCAGGTCAGCGGGTTCGCGCCGAGGGCGGTCAGCTTCTCGATGGTGTGCACGGCGACGTTCCCGGAGCCGGACACGACCACCGTCTGGCCCTCCAGGTCCTCGCCGCGCTCGCGCAGCATCGCCGCCGCGAAGAGCACGTTGCCGTAGCCGGTCGCCTCGGGGCGGATCGCGGAGCCGCCCCAGTGCGGGCCCTTGCCGGTGAGGACGCCCGCCTCCCAGCGGTTGGTGATCCGCCGGTACTGGCCGAACAGGTAGCCGATCTCCCGGCCGCCCACCCCGATGTCACCGGCCGGTACGTCGGTGTGCTCCCCGATGTGCCGCTGGAGCTCGGTCATGAAGGACTGGCAGAACCGCATGACCTCGGCGTCGGAGCGGCCGTGCGGGTCGAAGTCGCTGCCGCCCTTGCCGCCGCCGATGCCGAGACCGGTCAGCGCGTTCTTGAAGATCTGCTCGAAGCCGAGGAACTTCACGATGCCGAGGTCGACCGACGGGTGGAACCGCAGGCCGCCCTTGTACGGGCCGAGCGCGCTGTTGAACTCGATCCGGTAGCCGCGGTTGACGTGCACCCGGCCCTTGTCGTCCTGCCACGGCACCCGGAAGATGATCTGCCGCTCCGGCTCGCACAGCCGCTCCAGGAGCCCGGACTCCGCGTACTCGGGCCGCGCGGCGAGCACGGGCGCCAGGGTCTCGAGCACTTCGTGCACCGCCTGGTGGAACTCCGGCTGCGCGGGATTGCGGTGCTCGATCTCGGTACGCAGGGAACGGAGCGAGGTCTTCGTATCGAGTCGTGACACCACGGGACCCTTTCTGACGACACCACCGGCGGTCACCGGCGGGAGGCGCCCGGCACCGTGCCGGTGCGCGGGACATGAGCCGCTCCGCAGCGCAGGGCGACCGGCCCAGTGTGATCCCCGCGTAATCAGCAGCACCAGTCCGCCCAGCGGAATCGTCCAGCTCCTGAGACACGGTGATCGGAAAAGCGCGCTTTTCCGGACACGTCCCGTCACCCGGCCGACGGCCCTACAGCCACCTCGGAGTCCTTTCGTATACGTTCCCGGCGGCCGTCCGGAACGGACACCGCAGGCCGGAGGCGTCGCGGGCGGTCCGCGGAGGATCCCCGGCGCGCGCCGCACGGTGGCGCATCTTTTACGGCGCCGGGTCGGCCCATACAGGACAAAAGCGTTCGGTTTGGACGCACTCTCAGCCATGCCCGACCATGGTCGGGACCCGGCGATCCCGGGCTCGTGTTCGAGAGAGGCGCACCACCCCATGCACGTCACCGGGACCGTCCCGCAGCCGGCTCCGGCCCCGCGGGAGACCCCCGCGACCCCCCACCCCGCCGACGACCGCGCCGGCGACTCCGGCAGACACGCCCGCCGCTTCGGTCTGCCCGTCGCCACCGCCCTGGTCATGGGCAACATCATCGGCGGCGGCATCTTCCTGCTCCCGGCCTCCGTCGCCCCGTACGGCACGGTCAGTCTGGTCGCCTTCGGCGTCCTGACCGTGGGCGCCGTCGCGCTCGCCCTGGTCTTCGGCCGGCTCGCCCACCGCGATCCGCGCACCGGCGGCCCCTACGTCTACGCCCGCGCGGCCTTCGGTGACTTCGCCGGGTTCCTCGCCGCCTGGGCGTACTGGATCACCACCTGGGTGTCGAACGCGGCGCTGGCCGTCGCCGCCGTCGGCTACCTCGACGTGCTGATCCCGGTGAACGGGCACCGCTGGACCGCCTGTCTGGCCGCGCTCGTCCTGCAATGGCTGCCCGCGCTCGCCAACTTCGCGGGCACCCGCTACGTGGGCGCCGTCCAACTGGTCTCCACCGTGCTGAAGTTCGCGCCGCTGCTGCTCGTCGCGGTCGGCGGGCTGTTCTTCTTCGACCCGGACAACCTCGGCCCGTTCCGGGCGACCGGCGGCAGCCCCGTCGGCGCGGTCTCCGCCTGCGCCGCGCTCCTGCTCTTCTCCTACCTCGGCGTGGAGTCGGCGGCGGTGAGCGCGGGCGAGGTCAAGGACGCCCGGCGCAACGTCGGGCGGGCCACCGTCATCGGCACCGCGGGCGCCGCGCTCGTCTATCTGCTGGGCACCCTGTCCGTCTTCGGCACGGTCGCGCACGACCGCCTCGTGCACTCCGCCGCGCCTTTCTCGGACGCCGTGAACGCCATGTTCGGCGGCAGCTGGGGCGGCTGGGCCGTGGCGCTCGCCGCACTGGTGTCGATGACCGGCTGCCTCAACGGCTGGACACTGCTGAGCGCCCAGACGCCGTACGCGGCGGCGCGGGACGGCCTGTTCCCCGCCGCCTTCGCGCGCCGCCGCCGGGGTGTGCCGACCGTCGGCGTCGGCGTCACCGTCGTCCTCGCCTCGCTGCTGACGGTCTACAACTACACGTCGGGTTCGGGCAGGGTCTTCGAGGTCCTCGTCCTGGTCACGACGTTCACCGCGACCGTGCCCTATCTGCTGGCCACCGCCGCGCAGCTCTTCCACCTCCTGTCCGGACGCCGTGAGTCGGTCGACCGCGGACGGCTGGTCCGGGACGGGGTGACCGCGGCGGTCGCGGCGGCCTTCTCGATGTGGCTCGTCGCGGGCGCCGGATACGCGGCCGTGTACCAGGGCGTCCTCTTCCTGTTCGCCGGCGTCCTCGTGTACGCCGTGATGGCGGCGCGGCGGACCCGGCCGCGCTGACCGACGCGGCCTTCGCCGCGGCCGCACCGGCGCTCGACTCGCTATCGTCCGGTCAATGACGACGAACGACACCACCGCCCTGAGCGGCCCGGACTTCGAACCGCCCATCGGCGAGCGCTACTTCGAGGACTACCGCCCGGGATCGGTCCACGAGTTCGGCAGCATCACCATGACGGAGGACGACATCCTCCGCTTCGCCGGCGAATTCGACCCGCAGGACATCCACACGGACCCCCGGGCCGCCGAGGACGGCCCCTTCAAGGGCCTGATCGCGAGCGGCTGGCACACCTGCGCCGTGATGATGCGCCTGTACGCGGACCACTACGTCAGCAAGGTCGCGAGCCTCGCCTCCCCCGGCATCGACGAACTGCGCTGGGTCCGTCCGGTCCGCCCCGGCGACAGCCTGTCCTTGCGCACCACCGTGCAGCAGGCCCGTGTCTCGCGCTCCAAGCCCGACCGCGGACTCGTGCACACCGGGATCGAGGTCCTCAACCAGCGCGGCGAGACGGTGCTCACCATGACTGCGATGAACCTGCTGCTGCGGCGCCCCGCGCCCGCTGGGGAGCACGACGGATCCGCCTGACCGGCCGGCGGGCACACATGAGGCCCGCCCGCGGCCGACGGGACGCGGGCGGGCGGGGCGGAGCCGGGTGCGGTCAGGACGCCGTACAGGCTCCGACCGACGGGACGGCGGTGCTGCCGTTCTTCATCACGGTGAAGCCGAAGCTGGTCGACGCGCCCGCCGCCAGGCTGCCGTTGCCGTTCGGCCGCATCGTCATGACGTTGCCGCTGCTGTCCCAGGTGGGGCTGCCGTTCCAGGTCGCGGAGACCTTCTGCGGCGCGGTCAGGGTGACGTTCACCGTCCAGGAGGTGATCGCCGCGGCGCCCGCGGTCACGGTGACCTGACCGTTGTAGCGGTCGCTCCACTCCTGGGTCTTCGCGTACGACACACCGCACGTGGCGCCGGAGCCACCGCCGCCGGACGACGAGCCGCCGAGCGCCGCGAGTACGGCGTCGTAGGCGGCCTTCTTCGTGTAGTTGGAGTCGAACAGCAGGGGTGTGCCGCTGCTGCGCCAGGAGTACTTGTCGGTGACGCCCCAGACGGTGATCCCGGTGCACCGGCTCACCGCCAGACAGGCCTTGACCACGTTGCTGTAACTGGTCGCCTGGGACGAACCCGAGCCCTCGATGTCGAGTTCGGTGATCTGCACGTCGACGCCGAGGTCGGCGAAGCGCTGGAGGTTGGCCTGGTAGTCGGAGGGTACCGGCGACGCGCTGTTGAAGTGGGACTGGAAGCCGACGCAGTCGATCGGCACGCCACGGGACTTGAAGTCCTTGACCATGTTGTAGACGGCGGTGCTCTTCGCGTTGACGCCGTCCGTGTTGTAGTCGTTGTAGCAGAGCTTGGCGTTCGGATCGACAGAGCGTGCGGTGCGGAAGGCCTCCTCGATGAAGCCGTTGCCGAGCTTGTCCTGGAAGGGCGAGCTGCGCCGGGCGCCGCTGCTGCCGTCCTGGAACGCCTCGTTGACCACGTCCCAGGCGTAGATCTGGCCCTTGTAGTGCGTCATGACCTGGGTGATGTGGTTGTTCATCGCCGTGCGCAGGTCCGTGGCGCCCAGCGAGCTCACCCAGGACGGCAGCTGGGAGTGCCAGACCAGGGTGTGGCCGCGGACCTTCATGCCCTTGCCCTGCGCATGGCTGACGATCTGGTCCGCGGAGCCGAAGGAGAAGCTGCCCCGGGAGGGCTCGGTGGCGTCCCACTTCATCTCGTTCTCGGGCGTCACGGAGTTGAACTCACGGTCGAGCGTGGTGGCGTAGGCGGATTCGCCGAGGTGGCTCGCGGCGACCGCGGTGCCGAAGTAGCGGCCCTTGCCGGCCGCGGCGGAGCCCAGTGTGTCGGCGGCTGCCGCGGGATGCGACAGGGCCGCGACCGCCGTACCGGCGAGCACGGCCGCCACGGTCAGCCGTCTGTAAGTCATGAGCATGCCATCTCCGTTCCCTCGAAACTTTCGCTGCGATCCCCGAATTGATGCGCAGAACATACGGAGGCGATACGGGAGGGTCAACCGTTCGCGCGACGGTCCACGGGGGATGGCCGAAGCTCGACCCCGGCGCCTGGAGGGTCTGTTGTTGCTGTCGTCGCGGCTGTTGACGCCGCCCCGAGGAGTCCCTAACGTGACGCGGCGCGTTGCCGAAATTGCTTCGAAACATTCGAAGCTCTTCGTGTCACCGACGAAAGGACGACGCCATGCTCCGTCTCCTCAGACGTCCGCGCTCCTGGGGCGCGCTCCTCGCCGGCGTGGTGCCGCTCCTCGCGGCGCTGCTGCTGGGCGCGCCGCAGGCGCACGCCGCCGCCCTGACCGAGGTGACCTCGTTCGGCGCCAACCCGAGCGGCCTGCGCATGCACGTCTACCGCCCGGACAGCGCCCCCGCCCGCCCCGCCGTCCTGGTGGCCGTGCACTACTGCACCGGCTCGGGTCCCGCCTTCTACTCGGGCACCGAGTTCGCCTCGCTGGCGGACCGCTACGGATTCCTCGTCATCTATCCGTCGGCTACCCGCAGCGGCAACTGCTTCGACGTCTCCTCGCCGCAGGCCCTGACCCGCGGCGGCGGCAGCGACCCGGTGGGCATCATGTCGATGGTCACCTACGCCGAGCAGCAGTACGGGGCCGACCCCGACCGGGTCTTCGTCACCGGCGCCTCCTCCGGCGCGATGATGACCAACGTCCTGCTCGGCGACTACCCCGACGTCTTCAAGGCGGGCGCCGCCTTCATGGGCGTCCCCTTCGGCTGCTTCGCCACCACCGACGGCTCGGGCTGGAACAGCGCCTGCGCCAACGGCACCATCACGAAGACGCCCGCACAGTGGGGCGATCTGGTCCGCGGCGCCTACCCCGGCTACAGCGGCGCCCGGCCCCGGATGCAGCTCTGGCACGGCACCGAGGACGCCACGCTGCGCTACCCGAACTTCGGGGAGGAGATCAAACAGTGGACGGACGTCCTGGGCGTGAGCCAGACCCCGGCCTTCACCGACCACCCCCAGTCCACCTGGACCCGCACACGCTACGGCGGCACCGGTACGCAGGCCCCCGTCGAGGCGGTCAGCATCCAGGGCGCCGGGCACTCCCTGCCGGCCTCGGGCATGGCCGCCCAGGTCATCGCCTTCTTCGGCCTGGACTCCACGACCACCCCGCCGCCCACCGACCCGCCCACGGGCGCCTGCCGGGTGGCCTGGTCCACCAGCACCTGGAACACCGGGCTGACCGCCTCGATCACCGTCACCAACACAGGTACGGCTCCGGTCGACGGCTGGGCGCTGACCTTCACCCTGCCCGCGGGACAGACCATCACCTCGGGCTGGAACGCCACCTACGCACCGGCGAGCGGCGCGGTCACCGCGCGGAACGCCGCCTACAACGCCACCCTCGCCCCCGGTGCCTCCACCACGCTCGGCTTCCAGGCCACGCACACGGGTGACACCTCGGCACCCGCGTCGTTCGCCCTCAACGGGGCGGCCTGTCAGCGGACTTGAGCACCCGCAGCGCTCACGTCAGGGGTGCTCCGTGCGTCCCTGACGTGTCCAGCGCGGTCTCCAGCGGGGCGCGGATCTCGTCGGGCAGCCAGCCGCAGAACGGCCACTGCACCACGTGTTCCGCGATGTCGCGCAACTTGGTGTTGGTCTGCTGCGACACGTCCCGGAGGATCTCCCAGCCCGCCTCGGGGCGCAGCCCCCCGCGGGCGATGACCACGCCGATGGCCTGGTCCACGACGGCGTGCGAGACGATGGCCTGCCTCAGATGCGCGACCTCCTCCTGGAGGGAGGCGATCCTGTTGAGGAGTTCTTCCTGCCCAGCCATTGCGCAGCCTGCCCCCTGACGTGTGGATTCGTGCGTCGCCCAGCGGGACCGCGTCGCCGTGTCTGCTCAGCCTGACCAGCACCCGGGACCGTGTCGACCTGCCGAACGAAAGGCTGGTCCGATACCTGTCCGGAAAACGAAAAGCCGCTGCTCGAGCAGTCACAGGCGAACCCTTTCGTCCTTTTACGGACAGGCTGTCCGTCCGGTGGCCGCCGACCGGTAGCGTCGCCAGAACTGGCCGGAACCCCTGGTGCGCGGAGGTCCGGCAGGGCCCAAGGTGTGCCGTAGGGAGGCCGCCCGTGCCCGGACCTCGCGCTCCAGCAGTTCTTCACCGGGACGGGAGCCGTCATGAGCGCGCTGGAATTCGACAGCGACAACCTGGAGCTGACCGAGGACTTCCTCAGCCGGGCCTACGCCAGGATGCGGATCGGCAGCGGCGGCGAGACCGTCCGGGCCCGGATCCGCCGGGACACCCTGGCGTCGGTCAGCATCGACGAACTCGACATCGGCTTCGACATGAGTTACTCGGTCACACCGCTCGGCAGGATCTGCCTGTGCATGGTGTACTCCGGCACCGTCCAGGACCACGCCTTCCCCGGCGTGCAGGACAGCTTCGGGCCCGGGGACGTGGTGTTCTTCGCACCGCCCGACCTGCCCTACTCCGGCCGCATCTGCAACGCCAGCTACAACATCACGATGCTCGACCCCCAGCTGCTCGACCAGATCGCCGCCGACGCCGACGAGGGCACCGGCCGCCCGGTCCGGCTGACCGGGCACCGGCCGCACTCCCCCGGCGCCGCACGCCATCTGAAGGACACCATCGCCTACGTGCGCGACCGCGTCATGGCCGAACCGGCCGTCGCGGACCAGCCGCTGGTCGTCTCCACCACCGGCCAGCTCATCGCCGCGAGTGTCCTGTCCGCCTTCCCGAACACCGCGCTCACCGAGCCCACCGCGCGCGACCGCAACGACGCCCACCCGGCCGCCCTGAGCCGCGCCCTGTCCTACATCGATGACCACGCCGACCAGCCCGTCGCGGTGGCCGACATCGCCGCCGCCGCGCACGTCACGGTACGGGCCCTTCAGTACGCCTTCCGGCGGCACCTCGGCACCACCCCGCTGGCCCATCTGCGCGACGTGCGTCTCGCGCACGCCCACCGGGAGCTGCGGTCCGCCGACCCGGACACCGGCGTCACCGTCACCCAGATCGCCGCCCGCTGGGGCTTCTTCCACCCCGGCCGCTTCGCGACGCTCTACCGGGACACCTACGGCGTCAGCCCCAGGGGCTCCCTGCACGACGGCTGAAAGCCTGTGTCCAAACCGCGGCCGGGCGCGCGGGGGTCAGTCGTCCGGCGTCCGCCGGGCGGCCGGCTCGATGCGCAGGACCGTGCCCTCGCCGTTCGCCGACAGCAGCAGCGCGCCGTCGGGGGTCGCGGCGAGGCCCGCGAAGGGGGCCGCGAGACCGGGCAGTCCGCCGCCGGCGATCAGGGCGGGCGTGGCGCGCGGGACGACTCCGGGCGGCGGCCCGACCGGCAGGTCCTCGGCCTCGGTCCGGGTCCGTCCTGTCGTCAGGTCCACCGCGCGCAGGGTGCGGTGCGCGGTGTCCACCAGATAGAGGTCGTCGCCGAGCACGGCCAGGCCCTCCGGGGTGCCCATGCCTTCGGCGACGGTGACCGGTCCGCCGTCGTCCAGGCGCAGCACCGAGCCGAGGCGGCTCTCGCCGGCGTAACAGTGCCCGTCCGGGGCCACGGCCACGTCGACGGGGCGGTCCAGTCCCTCGGCGACCACCGTGACGGTGTCGTCGGCGGCGACGGCGATGACGCGTCCGGCGCCGGTCTCGGCGACGAGGAGCGTGCCGTCCGGGCGCAGGGCGATGCCGGTGGGCTGCCGCAGCCCGGCGACCCGTTCCCGGGTGGTGCCGGTCGTCCGGTCGTGGGTCTGCACCTGCCCGTACTGGGAGGTGAGGTGCAGCAGGTCGCCGTCGGCGACGATGCCGTGCGCGAACATCAGCAGGGTGTGGGTGGTCACCCCGCCGGTGGCGGCGGCCCGTCCGGCGCTGCTGGGCTCGCCCTCGTGGGTGGCGGCCGGGCTCGCCACCCGGTAGTGGTCGGCGGCGTAGACGGTGCCGCCCAGGTCGATCGTCACGCCGTAGGGTCCGTCGAGGCCCCGGGGGACGAGTTCGCGGGTGCGCCCGTCGGGGTGCAGTTCGGTCACGCCGCCGCTGGCGTAGCTGGTGACGTACATGCGGTTCTCGGTGTCGAAGGCCGCGTTGTCGAGGCCGACCAGGCCGCTGGTGACGAGGGTGCGGGAGCCGGTGCCGTGCAGATCGATCCGGGTGACGATGCCCTCCACGCCGCGGGAGAGTACGTGCAGGACGCCGCCCTGGTCGAAGCGGACCGCGACCGGCTCGTGCACGTCCTCGGCCACGACCTCAGGGGCGCCGCCGTCGGGCGGGATCCGCCACACCTGTCCGGTGAGCATGTGCGGGTAGTACAGGTGGCCGTCGGGTCCGCGCTGCATCGCGTTGCCGAGGGCGAGCCCCTGGGTGAGGACGCGCGGGGCGCCGCCGTCGGGGAACAGTTCGAGGAGCCGGCCGTCGAAGGTCATCTCGTTGACGAAGAGCCGGTCGCCGACGCAGGTGATGCCGTTCGGGTTGGTCACGTCGTCGGCGACGAGGGTGTACTCGCCCGCGGGGCTGCGGCGCCAGACCCGGCCGGGCACCAGGTCGGCTATGTACATCGAGCCGTCGGCACCGAAGGCGAGGTCGTCCGGTGACTGTACGGGGCTGTCCATCGGGACGACGGTGTCGACGTCCCCGCCGACCGGGTCGACGGCGCTGATCCGGCCGGCCAGGAACTGCGCGACGTACAGGCGTCCGTCGGGGCCGAGCGCGACGCCGTTCGATCCCCAGAGCTGGTTGGGCGCGTTCAGGCGCCGGGCCTGTCGTCCGCGGATGCCGCCCTGCCCGCGGCCCGTGTCGTCGTCGAGGTCGAAGCGGCTGGGAACCGGCGCGGAACCGGCGGCGCGGCTGCCGGTCGTCCCGCTCATGCCTCCTCCGTCGCGGAGCCGGTCACCAGGACGTCGGCCATGCCGCCCGAGGCACGCCAGTCCTTCAGCAGCGCGTGGAAGGCGACCGGGCCGTCCCCGTAGGACTGGCTGCGCGCCCGGGGGCTGCCCTCGTTGTTGTAGTAGCCGGGGGTGCACTCGGCGTGGAAGGCGTACAGGTCGGCGGCCTTCTCCTGGATCGTCGCCACCCAGGAGTCCTGGGCACCGGCGGTCGGCTCCACGTAGCGGGCGCCGCGTCCGCGGGCCTGTGCGACGACCTCGGCGACATGCGTGGCCTGTTCGTCGAGGACGTGGACGAAATTGACCGAGCTGGCGTTCTGCAGCGGTCCCAGCAGGAAGAGGTTGGGAAAGCCGTGGCTGTAGAAGCCGTGCAGGGTCTTCGGCCCGTGCGCCCACGTCTCCAGCAGGGACGCCCCGTTCCTGCCGTACACCGGGAGTCTGCCGCCGAGTACGCCGGAGATTCCGGTGCGGAAGCCGGTGGCGAAGACGATGCAGTCCACCTCGTAGGCGGTGCCCGCGACGACGACCTCGTTCTTCGTGATGCGTTCCACGCCGTGTGTGTCGGCGGTGTCCACGAGGGTGACGTTGGGGCGGTTGAAGGTCTGGAGGTAGGTGTCGCTGAAGGTGGGGCGCTTGCACATGTAGCGGTACCAGGGCTTGAGCCGCTCGGCCGTCCCCGGGTCCGTGACCAGTGCGTCGACGCGGTCGCGCAGCTCCTGCATCTTCCCGAAGTCGGCCAGCTCGTAGGCGCGTTCGCGCTCCTCCTCGGGGATGTGCGCGTAGCCGCTGGTCGGGATGAGCTTCTGCTGCAACCGGGCGCTGCTGGTCCAGCCGTCGTTCACCAGGTCCTCGCCGGCCCGCAGACCGGTGACGACCCTGAGGAAGTTGTCCCTGCGCAGGCGCTGCCAGCCCGGTCGCAGGGACTTGGCCCACTCCGGGTCGGTGGGCCGGTTGTCGCGGACGTCCACGGAGGACGGCGTGCGCTGGAAGACGTACACGTGCCGGGCGTCCGCGCCGAGATGGGGGACGATCTGGACGGCGGTGGCGCCGGTGCCGATGACCGCCACGCGCTTGTCGGCGAGCCCCCGCAGTCCGCCGTTCGCATCGCCCCCGGTGTAGGCGTAGTCCCAGCGGCTGGTGTGGAAGGTGTGTCCCTCGAAGTCCTCGATGCCGGGGATGCCCGGGAGCTTCGCCTCGCTGAGGGTGCCGCTGGCCACGCTCACGTAGCGGGCGCGGATACGGTCGCCGCGGTCGGTGGTCACGATCCACTCGGACTCCGTCTCGTCCCAGCGCAGTTCGGTGACCTGGGTACGGAAACACGCGTCGGCGTAGAGCCCGAAGTGGCGGCCGATCGCCCGCGCGTGCTGCCGGATCTCCTCGCCCGGCGCGTACCGCCACTCGGGCACGTAGCCGATCTCCTCCAGGAGCGGCAGGTAGATGTAGGACTCGATGTCGCAGTGGATGCCGGGATAGCGGTTCCAGTACCAGGTGCCGCCGAAGTCGCTGCCCTTCTCGACGATCCGGATCGACTCGACGCCGGCCTGCCGCAGCCGCGCCGCGGCGAGCAGCCCGCCGAAGCCGCCGCCGACTATCAGCGCCTCGACCCGGTCGTGCAGCGGCTCGCGGGAGAGGTCCCCGTCGGCGTACGGGTCCTCGTCGAAGTAGCCGAACTCGCCCGTCGCGGGCCGGTACTGGGCGTTGCCGTCGGGCCGGACGCGCCGGTCGCGCTCGGCGCGGTACTTGGCACGCAGCGCGTCGAGGTCGAGGTCGTCAGGGGCGGGTGTGTGCGGGGCGGACATGGCTCTCCCGGGCTGGGTGGGGGACGGGATGTGACCGGTGGGGGGCGGCCTGCCTGCCGCCGGGGTCAGGAGGGACGGGGTGTCACGGGTGCCAGGAACAGGCCGACGATCGCGTCGGTGAGCGCGGTGGCCGTGTCGGGCCAGGTGGCGTGGCGCGGTGCGGTGCCGTCCGCGAGGGCGCGCTCGCGTTCGGCGCAGGTGTGCAGGATCAAGTGGCGTGCCATGTCGGCTCGTTCGGCCCGTACCCGCAGGGGTACTGAGCCCAGGCACGCGCCCAGTCCGTCGAGGGTCTGCCGCAGCGGCTGCCGCTCCACCGCCTCCTCCACGATGACCGCGCGCAGCACCGGGTCGGCCATCACCTGGACGGCGAAGCGGGCGTGCCAGGACGGGGTGCCGAGGGTCGCGAGGTGTTCGGCCGCCGGGGCGACCATGCAGCGGACCCAGTCCCAGACGTCCGCGCTGTCGCCGATCCCGGCGAGGTGGCGCTGCCGGATCAGCTCGGTGGCGTCGGCGTGGCTGCGCACGATGGCGCGGACCAGCTCCGTCCTGCTGCCGAAGTGGTAGCTGACGGCGGTGTTGTTGCCCAGGCCCGCGGCGTCGCTGATGTGCCGGTTCGACACCGCGATCAGGCCCTGTTCGGCGAAGAGCCGCTCGGCGACCGTCGTGATCACCTCACGCGTCCGAGCCGTGCGTGCCGTACGCGCTGTACGTGCCGCACGCGCCGGGTGTGCTGTCCGCGCCGTGCGCGCGGTCGCCGCCGAACCCGCCGTATCCGCCGAACCCGCCGTATCCGCCGCCCCTGCCAGGACGTCTGCCACGAGTGCAACCCCCTTGATCCAAGATCGCGGTCTGCGGCAGCAGTCAACACACGCCCACGGCTTGAGTCAATCGACTGATTTAAATTCAAGCCAGGCCCGCCGCGGCGATCGCCAGCGCCGAGCGCATCGTCGCCGCGAGCTCCGCCTCGGCCGCGGCCGGATCCCGCGCGCCGCCGTCCGTCCGCCACGCGTAGTGCTCGACGGCCGCACGCAGGGCCGAGTTGAGCACCGCGGCCTGGATGGCGGGGCGCAGGTCGCCGGCGGGCAGTCCGGAGCGCGCGGCGAGCGCGCGGGCGAACGCCGGCTCGGCCTCGTCGTACGACTGGAGCCAGACGGCGCGCAGGCCGGGCTCCGTGCGGGTGAGGCGGACGAGGGCGGCCACCGTCCCGTGGCTGGGGCCCGGCGCCAGGCGCAGTTCGTCGGTCAGCGCGCGGTCGAAGACCTCCGGCAGCGGCTGCCCGGGGCGCCAGTCCCGCAGCACGGCCGCGATGACGTCGATACCGGCGGTGAACAGGGGCCGGACACAGCTCTCCTTGCCGGGGAAGTACCGCCACACGGTGCGCGCCGAGACGCCCGCCGCCTGTCCGATCTGCTCGCCGGTGGTCGCCGCGACGCCCTGCTCGACGAAGAGCCGCACCGCGGCATGGGCGATCTCCAGCCGGATCTCGGCCTTGCGCTGCTCGGTCAGCGGTGGCCGCCCCATGCGCCCGCCGGTCGCACCCATCCGTCCCTCCGGTCCTACTCGCCCTGGCGGCCTACGGTACGGGCTCCCGCCGCACCCCCGGTCCGCCGGGATTCCTCATCACGATTTTATGTCACTCGGCGCCATTAAGTCGTAGGGTGACCCGGCGGCGGACACCTCCTCCGTGCCCTTCGCCCCTCCCCCCGGAGAATCTGGAGAACCCCATGACCACTGGACTGGACGGCCGCAGTGTCATCGTCACCGGAGCCGGCTCCGGCATCGGCAGGGCCGCCGCGCTGGCCTTCGTCGCCGAGGGCGCCTCGGTGCTGGTGGCCGACCTCGACGCGCGGGGCGCCGCCGCCGTGGTAGGCCAGATCGAGCAGGCCGGGGGCACGGCCGTCGCGGTCACCGGCGACCTGAGCGAACAGCAGGTCGTGGACCGGGTGGTGGCGACGGCCGTCGAGCGCTTCGGCGGCGTCGACGTGCTGGTGAACAACGCCGGGATCATGGACAGCATGTCGGCCGTCGCGGACGTCGACGACGTGGAGTGGGAGCGCGTCATACGCGTCAACCTCACCGCTCCGTTCCTGCTCAGCCGGGCGGTGCTGCCGCACATGCTGGCCGCGGGCCGGGGTTCGATCGTGAACACCGCCTCAGAGGCCGGTCTGCGCGGCAGCGCGGCCGGTGCCGCCTACACGGCCTCCAAGCACGGTGTCGTCGGGCTCACCAAGTCGCTGGCCGTGATGTACCGCGGGCGCGGGATCCGGGCCAACGCCATCGCGCCGGGCGGCACCAGGACCAACATCCACGTGACCGCGGACCAGGCCGCGCACGGACCGGCGACGCTCGCCCCCCACTTCGTCAACCTCGGCCGGCTCGCCGAGGCCGAGGAACAGGCCACCGCCATCCTCTTCCTCGCCTCGGACCGGGCGAGCAACATCAGCGGAGCGATCCTGCCGGTGGACGACGCCTGGTCCGCGGTCTGACGACGGCCACGGCCCGGCGGCCGGCACCGGCACCGCCCCTAGGACGGGCGGCGCAAGGTGGTCACCTCCAGGTGCGGATCGGCCGCGATCTCCGCCGGGGTGAAGCGTTCGGTGACCCACTGCTTGCGGGAGAACAGCCGGGTCTGGTCGGTGTAGTGGGGCGAGGCCGGGTTCGCCGACTGGCCGTAGGTGAGCAGGGTGTGGGCGCGGGGCCCGTCCGGGGTCAGTTCGACGGCCATCAGGAAGCTGCTGCCGAAGGCGCCGGCCGTCGGGGTGCCGGTGCCCGAGTCGGCCCCCGCCTCGACGACGTCGAAGCAGCCCTTGTCGCCCGTGCAGCCGGGGAGCGGGACACCGGCCCACCGCTGTACGGCGCCGAGTTCGACGTCGACCGCGAGGTCCTGCGCGGCGAACTCCCGGACGGCGTCGGCCAGCGCCCGCCGCACGTGGACGTTGTCGCCGTCGATGCCGCGCGGCGTGGTGAGCGGCTGCTCCGGGTCGTAGGGCACCCGCCACCAGTCCACACCGGGTCCGCTCCGCTCCAGAAGGCCGTAGAAGGTGATCCACAGCGCGGCGCCCCGGCTGTCGGCGTCGGCGCGGGTGTCCCAGCCGGCCAGCGCCTCGCAGGCCCGCCGTACGTCGACCTCCGTGCCGTCCGTGGCGGTCAGGTCCGGGTGGGCGCGGCACATGCCGACCACGTCGGCGCGGCCCGTCTCGGCCGACAGGACGCGGTTGCCCAGCATCGACGCCCGCAGGGTGGCCTCGGTGAACCCCGGCGCGCCGAGTCCGTCCGTGCCGGCCACCCGCTCCGCGATCATGCGCAGCCCGAGCTGGGCGCGCTGCCCGAGCGTGGTGTCGCTGTCGTACGCGGCCGGGAAACCGCCGAGCGGGGCTTCGGGGTTGGCGTACCGGGGTCCGTTGTTGGAGTTGGCGACGTAGTCGGTGCGGCTCAGCCGCGGCTGGTTCGACGGGCCGTAGAGACCCGGCACGAGGGCGTCGGGGTCGCTGCCCCAGGCGCACGCCGACGTCGAACCGTCCAGCGCGCTCGGCGCCTGCTCGCTGCCCGGGACGGCGCAGCGCGCCAGCTGCTCGTCGGTGAGGTGCGCGACGGCCGACGAGTCGGTGAAGTAGGTGCCGCCGCCGGTGTCGGCGGCCAGGGTGTAGGTCCAGGGGATGCCCTGATAGGTGTCCTGGGCGGCGCGCAGCTCGTCCACGTTCCTGGCCTTGCCCATGGCCAGCCAGGTGTTCGCGGAGCGCAGGTTGCCGGCGTTGGCGTCGCGGACGGCGTACGCGGTCTTCGTGGTCCAGCCGGTGGCCAGGACGGGACCGAAGCGCGAGGTGTACAGGGTCCGCTCGACCGTCGACACCTCGCCGTTCCCGCCGCGGACGGCCACCGGGACCGTACGGCGCCGCATCCGCTCGGTCCTGCCGTCGACCACGTAGCCGGTCGGGTCGTCCGGCGTGAGCCGCAGCGCGTAGAGGGAGGCGTGCTGGGCGTCGCTGGCGGTGTGGGTCCAGGCGAGGCTGCGGTTGTGGCCGATCTCGACCAGGGGCGTGCCGTACAGCCCGGCGCCGGACACGTCGAGGGTGCCGGGGATCGTCAACTGGACCTGGTAGAAGCGCAGGCTGCCGCGCGTCCAGGGCAGGTGCGGGTTGGCGAGGACCATGGCGTTGCCGGTGCGGGTGGCGTCCCGGCCGAGCGCCCAGCCGTTGCTGCCGAAGCTGTCGGCGGCGGAGCCCTGCGCACCCACCGGGCTCAGGAGGCTGCTCATGGCACCGCTCACGGCTCCGCTTCCGGACCCGCTCCCGGGCCCGCTCTCGGACCCGCTCTCGGACCCGCTCTCGGACCCGCCGTCCGCCGCGCCCGGCTTCGCGTCGCCGATATCCGGGGCCAGCGGCACCACTCCGGTCACCCCGTTGACGTCGTACACGATGCTCCACACGTCGAGCGCGGTGACCGGGCGGACCCAGGGCTCGCCCTGGCAGCGCGGGTCCGTCAGCGCGTCGACGCCCGTGTCGCGCAGGTAGCGGTTGTACCCGGCGGCGTACCCCTCGACCATCCGGCGCAGCTCGGCCGTCGGACCCAGCGGGGCCTTCCGGTCGAGCAGCCGCCGGACGGTGCCCGCGCGCGACTGTCCCGCGTAGTACGTGTCGCTCGCCAGGTTGGAACCCTCCCCGGCGTCGCCGTCGGGCCCGAAGAACCGGGAGCGCTCGCCCCGCAACGTCGTCACCATGTCGGCGAGATCGCACACGTTGTCCTGCGCGAACGCGTAGCCGTAGCCGTAGCCGAGGCCCGCGTGGTCGGGGGCGGAGATGTGCGGGACGCCGTACTCGGTCCGGCTGATCCGGGCCGTGTGCCCGCTCCCGGCCACGGTCTCGGCGCGCGGCCCCGGTGCCGCCTGCGCGGGCGCGGACAGCAGGGCCCCGGTGACCGAGGCGAGACAGAGGGCGGCCAGGAGGACCGCCGGTCTCCCCGCCGATAAGCTCTTCCGGCGCCTTGGACGTCCCTGAGGTTTCGGACGATCCTGATGTTTCTGACGTTTGGTCAGCACTCTGGTTTCACCCATGGCCTCACCCTTCACGGGCTCGGCCGCGGGTGGTATCGCCCGGCCGATGTATTTCCGGGCGGCGGGTCAGTCCGGCGATGTACGCCTGGGGTCTGCGTCCGCGCCGCGCACCGCCGGGCCCAGGGCGGTCAGCCGCTCGGGCCGGCGGACCGGCGGCCAGGCGGTGTCATCCGTCCACATGCGCGCGGGCCGCGTGCGCCCTGGCACGGTCCACCGCACGGGCTCCGCCGGCCGCCGGTACCGTCTCTCCGCCTCCCGGGAACTCTCCCGCATCTCGACGGCCTGGGAGCGCATCCGTACGGCTCTGCCCTGCATCATGGTCGCCGCCGCGCGCATGGCGGCAGCCCGCACCATGGCTTCCTGAACGTACTGTCGCAGTCGCTCGGCCTTCGCGGCCGCGGCATGATCCATCGTCGCCCCTGTGCAAGGTCTCGGCATAGAGCGGTGGTTCGGTCCGCGCCGGCGCGATACAGCGCGGGGCTCCAGTAAACATGCCGGACGGGTGGTCCGCGAAAGACCCGTACGCGCCAATCCGCACGATCGGGCGCCGCACGGCGATCCGCCGCCGCGTCGGACGCGCCGCGGGCTCAGCCGAAGCCGGGTACGACCATCACCAGCCACACCACCGCGGGGACGACGGCGACGATCACGCCGCCGTAGACCATCAACTGCCGGAAGAAGCGCTCGCGGTCGACGTCCGGGGCGGCGGCCAGCACCAGGGCGCCGTTGGTCGAGAACGGGCTCACGTCCACGACCGTCGCCGACACGGCGAGGGCGGACACCATGCCCACCGCGCCGATCTCGCCCCGGGCCAGGAACGGCACCGCCAGCGGGATCAGGGCGCCCATGATGCCCACGGAGGACGCGAACGCCGAGACGACGGCTCCGATGTAGCACAGCAGCAGCGCGGCGAGCAGCGGCACGCCGATGCCGCCGACCCCCTCGCCGGCCCAGGTGATGGTGCCCATCTCGTCGAGCACACCGACGTAGGTCAGCATCCCGCAGATGAGCAGCACGGTGGGCCAGGCGATCTCGGTGACCGCGACCCGGCTGTCCTTCGGCCACACCGTGCTCAGCGCCACGGCGAGCGTGATGGAGGTCAGCCCCGCGTCGAGGTCGAAGGCGAGCACGGCGACGACGAGCGCCGCCAGGGCGGTGAGGGTGGCGATGCGGGCAGGGGTGAGCCGGTCGCTGCCGGGCTCTTCGGCGCGGGCGGAGGCGAGCGTGGCGACGCCCGCGCCGGCCCGCGGCTCGGGGCCGTCCTGCGGCGTACGGGGCTCGGCCTCGGAGCCGACTCGGCCGGGAGCGTCCTGGTCGGCGGTGTCCGGGCCGTCGGATGCCGTGCCGGCCGCCGCGGCGGCGCCGCGCGACCACAGCCGCAGGCCGCCGAAGAGGACGAACACCACGGCCGCGACGACGAGGTTGACCGCGAGCGAGGACAGGAAGAGCACGGTCTCGTTGCCGGACAGCTTCTCCTTCTCGACGATGCCGTTGACGATCGAGCCGTAGATGCTGATCGGCGAGAATCCGCCCGCCTGGGCGCCGTGCACGACCATGGCGCCCATCAGCAGCGGGCTGATGCCGTACCGGCTCGCGAAGCTCAGCGCGATCGGCGCGACGATGGCCACCGCCGCGGGGCTCACCGCGCCGATCGCGGTCAGTACGCCGGTGAGGGCGAACATGACCCAGGGGATCAGCGCCACCCGGCCGCGCACGAGTCCGACCGCCGCGTGCACCAGCCAGTCCGTCGTGCCGTTCGCGCGGGCGATGGCGAAGAGATAGGTGACACCGACGAGGACGACGAAGAGGTCACCGGGGAAACCGGCGAAGATGCCGTCGGCGTCGAGGTCGGCGACGAGTTCTCCCACCGCGAAGGCGGCGGCGAAGGCGAGGGCGCCCATGTTGACGGAGCGCGTCGTGGCGATGACGAAGACCACGGCGAGGACGAGGATCGAGATGAGTTCGGGGGACATACGGACTCCCGTCTCTGCGTCTTGGGAGCTACGGGTTGCTGCGGTGCGGGGGGGCCTGCGCGGTGCTGCGGCACGGGTCGCTGGGGCGTCCGGGGTCCATGGGGCACCGGACGGCTGGAGTGATTGGAACCGGTGACCGGTCATCGTGGGCTCGGCACGGCGAGCCGTCAAGTGAGCGCGCAGGTCAGGCCGATGGGCGAGCATGCTCCGCGCACCGGGCCGAGGGCCGGACGCGCGAAGTGATCGCGCATCGGCCAGGAGCCGGACGCGCGAGCTGATCGCGCACCGCCGGCCGGTCCCGTCGCGCGGTGCGCTCGTCGCGTCCGCCGCACGTCGGACCGTGCGCCCCGCACCGGGCGCACGCCGACGGCGCGGGAATGGCCGGCTAGCCGATCGCGTCGAGGAAGGCGAGGACGCGCTCGCCGAGCAGGGCCGCGGCCTCGGGGTCGTACGAGGCCAGGCCCGGGTCGGCGAAGAGGTGGGCGCTGCCCGAGTACAGGTGCAGTTCCGCGTCCGGGGCGGCCGCGGTGAGGGCGCGTGCCGCGTCGAGGTCGCCCTCACCGGCGAAGAACTCGTCCCCGTCCATGCCGTGTACCCGTACCGGAACGTTCTCGGGCCAGGCGTCCCCGAACTCCGTGACCGGCACGCACGCCTCGATGAGCAGGGCGCCCCTGGCACCGGGCCGGGTCTGCGCGAGCCGCTGCGCGGGCAGCACCCCGAGGGAGTAACCGGCGTAGACGAGCCCCGGGGCCAGCGGCTCCGCGGCGGCCACGCCGCGCTCGACGAACGTGCCGAAGCCGATCTCCTGGGCGTACCCCGCGCCCGCCTCGAGGCTGTCGAAGACCCGCCCCTCGTACAGGTCCGGCAGATGGACCGTGTGTCCCGCCCGCCGCAGCCCGTCCGCGAACTCCCGGACACCGGGCGTCAGCCCGAGCGCGTGATGAAACAGCAGAACCTCGGCCATACGTCGCTCCCACTCCCCCTGTGCATCCCGCCGACCGGTGTCGGGCGGCTGTGAGCCGTGGTGCCGAGTCGCCTCGTTCACACGGCTGTTCCAGCGTACGGGGGCATTCATCGTGCCTCATCTGCCTCAGCGGAATGGTTTACACCCCTGAAGGATGGAAGTCGCCGTCCGTGCGCCGTCCCCAGGGCGCCGTCGGGGCTGTTTGGCTGGTTGCTGCGCGTTTGCACCACTCGCGCACCACTGACCGTTCCGCTCACCCTTGTTGCGCCCCTGGGAGGGAATGTGTCCACGCCGGACAGCGACACCGGTACCGCCACCGACGAATCCGGTCCCGATACCGGCACCGACGGGCATCGCACCAGTCTCGGCACCCGGGCGGCGCGCCGGCTCGCCACCACCACCAAGTCGGTACCGCAGATGCAGGGCATCAGCTCGCGGTGGCTGCTGCGGGCGCTGCCGTGGGTGGATGTACGGGGCGGCACCTACCGGGTCAACCGGCGGCTGCGAGTGCGGACCGGCCAGGGCCGCGTGCAGTTCGAACGGAACGGCGCCGACGACATCAGGGTCGTCCCGCCGACGCTGACCGAACTGCCCGCGCTGCGCGGCTGCACCGACCTGGACGTGCTCACGCGGCTCGCCGCCCGGTTCCGGGTGCGCGAGGTCCGCGCCGGTCAGGTCCTCGCCGAGGCGGGACGGCCGGTCACGGAGGTCTACCTCGTCGCGCACGGCCGGTTCGTCCGCTCCGTCGCCGGCGCGTACGACGACGAGCAGGTCACCGGACTCGTCAGCGGCGGCGGACCGCTGGGTGACGAGGCGCTCGGACAGCCGGACCCGCGGTGGCCGCACTCGGTGCGCGCCGACACCGCCGGGGTGGTGCTGGCACTGCCCCTCACCGCGGTCGCGGAGCTCGCCGAGCGGTCGCCCTCGCTCGCGGCGCACCTGGCGGACCACGCGCGGCGGCAGCGGCTGCCGGCGAACCGTTCGGGCGAGGCGGATGTCCCGCTGCGGGCCGGCCACGTCGGCGAGGAGACGCTGCCGGGCGGCTTCGTCGACTACGAACTCTCGCCGCGCGAATACGAGTTGTCCCTGACCCAGACCGTGCTGCGCGTGCACACCCGGGTCGCCGACCTCTTCAGCCACCCGATGGACCAGACCCGGCAGCAGTTGCGCCTGACCGTCGAGGCGATCCGCGAGCGGCAGGAGTGGGAGCTGGTCAACAACCGCGAGTTCGGGCTGCTGCACAACGTCGACCACGAGCAGCGGATCAGCACTTCCACGGGACCGCCGACCCCGGACGACCTGGACGAGCTGCTGTCCATGCGGCGCGACACCACGGTCATGCTCGCTCATCCCAAGGCCATCGCCGCGTTCTTCCGGCAGTGCAACCGGCGCGGTCTGGTGCCAGGGACGGCCCAGGTCGACGGGCGCAAGGTGCCCGCCGCCTGGCGCGGGGTGCCACTGCTGCCCTGCGGCAAGATCCCGGTCTCGTCCGAGTACACGAGCAGCATCGTCGCGCTGCGCACCGGGGAGGCCGACCAGGGCGTCGTCGGCCTCTACCAGACGGGCATCCCCGAGGAGTACCAGCCGAGCCTCAACGTGCGGTTCATGGGCATGGACAGCGCCGCGATCATCCGTTATCTCGTCACCGCCTACTACTCGTTGGCCATCCTCGTGCCGGACGCGGCGGGGATCCTGGAGAACGTCCGGATCGGCCGCACCGCCGACTGAGACGAGGGAGCGACCCCATGACCACTTCTTCCTCCGAAGTCCCCTTCTCGATGCCTTCCGAGGCTTCCTTCTCGCTGTCCGCCCTGCTGTCGCCTCCCGACGCGCCCGAACTGCCCGAGCCGCCCGAGCCGCCCGAGCTGAAGGTGGAGCCAGAGGCACCGCCGGTACCGGAGGTGTCCCCGATGCCGTCGCTCCCCGGCCCCCCGAGCCTCGCGCGCAGTGTGCGGGCCCGCCGGACGGGGGCCGTCCCGGGGCTCAGGTACCGGCAGGTCGCGCCGGCCGATCCGGCGAAGGTGGCCGAGGTCGACCGCCGTCTCGAAGCCTGGGCCCGCGAGCTGGAGCTGTTCCCCGAGGAGTGGTTCGACGACTTCGCCGGTTTCCAGTTCGGCCGGGCGGTGGTGCTCCAGCATCCGGCCGCCGCCGACCTGGAACGGCTGACCGTGGCGGGCGAGCTGCTGCTCGCCGAGAACGTCGTGGACGACTGCTACTGCGAGGACCGCGGCGGATCACCGCGCGGCCTGGGCGGACGGCTGATCATGGCGCAGTCCGCGATCGATCCCTTCCACGGCCCGGTGGTCCAGCAGGAGCAGTGGAAGGAGGGCATGCGGGCCGACGGGCCGCGGCGTTCCTACCACGTGGCCGTCAAGGATTACGCGACGGTCGCCACGCCCAGTCAGGTGGACCGGTTCGTGCACGACATCGCCCGGCTGCACCTCGGCTATCTCGCCGAGGCCGCCTGGACGGAGACCCGGTACACGCCGCAGGTGTGGGAGTACCTGGTGATGCGGCAGTTCAACAACTTCCGCCCCTGTCTGTCGATCGTCGACGCGGTGGACGGCTACGAGCTGCCCGAGGCGCTCTACGCCAACCCGGAGATCCAGCGCATCACCGCGCTCGCCTGCAACGCCACCACCCTCGTCAACGACCTGTACTCCTTCACCAAGGAGCTGGCCAACGACCCGAGCCACCTCAATCTCCCGCAGGTCATCGCCCGGAACGAGGACTGCGGGCTGAAGTCCGCCTATCTGCGGGCCGTCGGGATCCACAACGAGATCATGGAGGCATTCGAGGAAGAAGCCGCCGCCGTGTCCGCGACCTCGCCCCTCGTCGCCCGGTACGCCCGGGGCCTGGACGACTGGGTCGCCGGCAACCACGAATGGCACGCCACCAACAGCCACCGCTACCACCTGCCCGACTACTGGTGACCCACGAGACGAGCCGACCGCACGACAAGCGCCATCCGCGTGACAAGGGAGCCATTGTTGACCACCGTTGACGCCGACATGAGGGCAGCGACGCTGCCGGCCCAGTCCACGTACCAGCACCGCGTCGCGGACTACTGGAACGCCGAGGAAAACCCGGTCAACCTCGAACTCGGCAAGATCGACGACCTGTACCACCATCACTACGGCGTCGGGGACGCCAACCCGGCCGTGCTCGCCGAGCGGCACCCCGCCCGGCGCCGGAACCTGATCACCGCCGAACTGCACCGCCTGGAGCACGCGCAGGCCGAACTCCTCGCCAACCACCTCGGCCCGCTGACCCCGGACGACCGGGTCTTCGACGCGGGCTGCGGACGCGGCGGGGGCAGCGTGGTGGCCCACCTCAAGTACGGCTGCCAGACCGACGGTGTCACCCTCTCCGCCAAGCAGGCCGACTTCGCCACCGAGCAGGCGCAGAAACGTGGCATCAGCGACCAGGCCCGCTTCCACGTCCGCAACATGCTCGACACGGGGCTGCCCGGCGGCGCGTTCGCGGCCTCCTGGAACAACGAGTCCACCATGTACGTGGAGCTCGACCTGCTCTTCGCCGAGCACGCCCGGCTGCTGCGCCGCGGCGGACGCTACGTGGTCGTCACCGGTTGCTACAACGACACCTACGGGCGCGCCTCCCGTGAGGTGTCACTGATCAACGCCCACTACATCTGCGACATCCACCCGCGCTCCGCCTACTTCGCCGCGATGGCCCGCCACCGTCTCGTACCCGTCCACGTCGAGGACCTGACCGCGGCGACCCTCCCCTACTGGGAGCTGCGCGCGCAGGCCCCGCATCTGACCACCGGCATCGAGGACACCTTCATCGACGCCTACCGCAACGGCAGCTTCCAGTACCTGCTGATCGTGGCCGACCGCATCTAGCCGCCCACCCACCAGCACCGCACGCCTCCACCGGTCGGTGGAGGCGTGCGTGCGTTCCGGGGTCGTGGCCGGTCAGGGCTGGGAGCCGACGGAGCCGCAGTTGGAGGTGGCCGCCTTGCCCGACATGCGGTCGGCCAGCCAGTCGATCGCGTCGCCCTGGTCCGTCAGGAGCGGGGCGGCGTGGTTGAGCAGGCCCCGGCCGAGGTTCGGCAGTTTCACCGGCGTGTAGGTGACGTCGGCGCCGCGGGCGCACCAGTCGACGGCCAGTTGCCGGGCCTGCGCGTGCGGGACGAGGTCGTCGTTGACCCCGGTGGCCAGCCGGACCGGGCTCGCGGGCTTGAGGGTGCCGATGCGCTGCTTGGCCAGGAACGCCGTGAGGGCGGGCTCGGACTGGATGATGTCGCTGATCGAACGCCCGTCGTTGGTCCAGGCGGTGCTCTTGGCGGAGTTGTACGAGAAGAGCGCGTCGCCGATGCACATGGTCGACAGGTCCTTGAGCGCGGCCTTGCCCGCGGTGTTGATGTGGGCGTCCGCGATGGGCTGAAGGGAGGGGTCGGACTGCAAAAACCCGTTGAGGGACCAGCCGAGGGCGCCGGCCAGGTCGCCGCCGTCGATGGCCTTGGTGACCTCGACCAGGTCGGCGGGGGGCGCGCCCGAGTAGGTGCCGTCGAGCACGACGTCGGGAGCGTAGGCCGGCTGGAGTTCGGCGGCGGCCGCGGTCGCGCCGCCGCCCTGGCTGTACCCGAACAGGCCCACGGGTGACTGCGCGGTGACCGAGGTCCCGGTGAGCGAGCGGGCGGCACGGACCGCGTCGAGCACGGCGTGCGCCTCGTCGACCCGGTTGACGTAGGTGTGCAGCCGGTCCGTGGCGCCGAGGCCCGCGTAGTCGGTGACCACGACCGCGATGCCCTTGGCCAGCATCCGGTAGATCGCGAGGTCCTCGTAGCCCACGGACACCGTCTCGAAGCTGAGGCTCAGCGGGTGTTCGAGGCCCATGGAGGCCGCGCACTGGTCGCCCTGGCCCATCGTGCCGGGGGCCACGGCGACCAGCGGGCGCGGTCCTTCGCCCTTCCAGTCGGCCGAGGGCTCGATGTAGGCACCGGTGACGGCGACGGGCCCGCCGCCCGAGTCGGTGGACTTGTACATGACCCGTGTCGCCTTGCCGGGCAGGGGGCCGCTGAGGCCGGGCAGGCTCAGGGCGAGCGGGAGCGGTTCGCTGCGGACCAGCGTGCCGTCGGCCGCGGGCAGCGAGGCGGGCGGGTTGTAGAACTCGGGGATCGTGACGCCACGGGACACCACGGGGTCCGAGCCGGTGGCCGCGGCGGCCGGCAGGGCCTGGGCGCCGAGGCAGGCCGCGACGGTGATCGCCGCCGCCAGGAAGCGGGTGCGTGCGGGCATAGCGGTCCTCCTGGAAGGGGGAGGCGGAGCCGTCCTGCGTCGGACGCCGGGCCGATGGCGGCCCGGCGGGACATGGGGTGCAGGACTGGTGGCACGAGTACACCGTCGTCCCACGGGTCTCGCGCCTCACTCCGATGCGGTTGTGCACGAAGGTACGGCGCAGCTGTTACCGGCGGTAGCACCCGGGATATTACGGTTCAGTAATGTGACGCCCGAGTAATATGACGGAGGGTCGGACGCACCCCGACGGCACCCCTCACGACCCCTCCGACCTCGTCACCCGTCTCGCGCCGCGCGCACGGGCACCATCGCACCGACACCCGATTCTGTGACACAGGTCACGACAACTGCGACCCAGCCGCGAGCAGTTGGAGCCGCGAAGGACCGACGGCATGAAGCCGTCGACGAGGAATGACCCGACATCGGCGCGACGGCCCACCCGGGGAGTGTACGTTCGTACGCCTCGGCTATAGGCTCCCGCGCATGAATGTCGATGTCGATGTCCCGCGCCGGCCCGTACGGGCCGAACGGCAGGCCCGTACGGCCGTGGCGCTGCTGTTCTTCACCAACGGAGCCCTCTTCGCCAACCTCCTGCCGAGGTATCCGGAGATCAAGGCGGACCTCGGGATCGGCAACGCCGCCTACGGGCTGTCGGTCGCGGCGTTCCCGGCGGGGGCCATCGCGGCCGGTCTGGCGGCCGGTGTGCTGATACGCCGGTTCGGCTCGGCCCGGGTGGCGGTCGCCGGCACCCTGCTGACCGGCGCGGGGATCCTCGTCGCGGGCCTGGCCGGCACGGTGTGGCTGTTCGCGGGCGCGCTCTTCCTGGCCGGGGCGATGGACGCGATCACCGACGTGGCGCAGAACGCCCACGGCCTGCGGGTGCAGCGCCGCTACGGGCGGTCCATCATCAACTCGCTGCACGCCATCTGGTCCATCGGCGCCGTCACCGGCGGTTCCATGGCCGCCGGCGCCATCGCCCTCGGACTGTCCCTGGGGCAGCATCTGGCCGTCTCGGCCGTGGTGTTCGCCGTCGTCGCCTGCATCGCCCTGCGCTTCTGCCTGCCGGGCTCCGACACCGAACCGGACGCGGAACCGGATGCGGATGCGGAGGACTCCGCGCCGCGGCGGGCCGGACCCGCGGGCGGCCGGTCCACGCGCACCGCGTACGTCCTGGCCGCGCTCGTGCTCATCGCCACGGCCGGCACCCTCGTCGAGGACGCGGGCAACTCGTGGGCCGCGCTCTACCTCTCCGGCTCGCTGAAGGCGTCGGCGGCGCTGGCGGCGTCCGGCTACATCGCCCTGGTGGGCGCCCAGTTCGCCGGCCGGCTCATCGGCGACCGGCTCGTCGACCGGTTCGGCCAGCGCGCGGTGGCCCGGGCGGGAGGTCTCATCACCGCAGCGGGCATGGGGCTGGCGCTGGCCGTGCCCACGGTGTCCGGGACCGTCCTCGGCTTCGCCGCGGCCGGGTTCGGGGTGGCGACCCTGGTCCCGGCGGCGATGCACGAGGCGGACGAACTGCCCGGCCTCAAGCCCGGTTCGGGCCTGACCATCGTCTCCTGGCTGATGCGCCTGGGCTTCCTGCTCTCCCCGCCGGTGGTCGGGCTCGTCGCCGACGCCACGAGCCTGCGCCTGGGCCTGCTGGTGGTGCCCCTCGCCGGGCTGCTCGTCCTCCTGCTGGCGGGAGTGCTGCGACCGCGGCGCCGGTGAGCCGCCGCCACGCGCCGTGAATGTACGTTCGTACGCTCTGGGCGGTACGATGGGCGGCATGGCGACCACGGACCACTTCGCGCAGGACCCGCGCACCCATTACGAACGCATGCTGGCCGGGGATCTCTACATCGCGGACGACCCCGAGATCGCCGGCCGGCAGCAGCACGCCGTGCGGCTGGCCACCCGTTACCAGGCCGCCTACGCCGAGGACACCGACGCCGCCCGGCCGGTCCTCGCGGAGCTACTCGGTTCCCTCGGCGAGGAGGCGCACGTACGGCCGCCGCTGTACGTCGACTACGGCAGCAACATCACCATCGGGGCCCGCACCTTCGTCAACTACAACCTGACCGCGCTGGATGTCGCGGCGATCACCATCGGCGAGGACTGCCAGATCGGCCCGAACGTCCAGCTGCTCACCCCCACCCACCCCCTGGAACCGGGTCCCCGGCGGGACAAGCTGGAGGCGGCCCGGCCGATCACCATCGGCGACAACGTCTGGCTCGGCGGCGGAGCCGTCGTCCTGCCGGGCGTGACCATCGGGGACAACTCCGTCATCGGCGCCGGGGCGGTCGTCACCAAGGACGTGCCCGCCGACGTGGTAGCCGTCGGCAACCCCGCGCGAGTCGTGCGGAGCCTGTAGACCTGTCGTCATGGCCACCGGACGCACCGACCCGCAGCGCCGCGCGCGCATCATCGCCGCCACGCTCGACCTCATCGCCGAGGAGGGCGTCGCCGGCGTCTCCCACCGCAAGATCGCCGCACGGGCCGGCGTGCCGCTGGGGTCGATGACCTACCACTTCGACGGCATGGAGCAGTTGCTCCGGGAAGCCTTCGGCCAGTTCACCGACCACATCGTCGCGGTCTTCGAGGCGCACCTCTCCGCCGCGGCCGACGGCGACGAGGCGAGGGCGGCCGTGGTGGAACTCGTCCACGTGCTGTCCGACGGGCCCCAGCGCGACCTGGTGCTCACCCAGGAGCTGTACACCCTCGCCGCCCGCCAGCCGGACTACCGGGAGCTCACCCACGAGTGGATGCGCCGCAGCCGGGTCCATCTGGAGCGGCACTTCGACCCGGACACCGCACGCCAGCTAGACGCGCTCATCGAGGGATTGACGCTGCACCGCGCGCTGGCCCGGGAACCGCACGACCGCGCCCTGACGGTGGCGGCCGTCACCCGCATCACCACGGCCGGCGGATGAGCCCGGCCGCGGCCGGGCGGAGGGCTCCGGCGGATGAGCCCGGTCCCGGCTAGGCGGAGGGCTCCACGCCCGGGGACGCCGACCGGTCGGTGAACTCCGCCAGCAGACCTTCGAGCCGCTCGACCATGAAGTCGTAGTAGTCGGCCATCTGCCTCACCCGGCCCCGCTGTCCGGCGGGAAGGGTACCGGCGCGGGACCTGGCCCGCTCGGCGAGGGCGCGCAGCCGGACCGTCTGTTCCAGCTGGTGCCGGAGGCAGCCGAGCCAGGCGTCGTCACGCCAGCGGAAGAGGAACTGGCGCGAGCCGGCGGGCTTGTACCGCTCCACCGTGCCGTTGGTGATCAGCAGCCGGGTCATCTCCGACACCGAGCCCTTGCTCGCGCCGAGGGCCGACATCAGGTCGGCCAGGGTCAGCGGTGACTCGCTGAGCATGAGGACGCCCGCGGCGCGGCCCGCCATGGGCGGCCAGCCCATCGCCTGCCCCACGTGCAGACCGAAGTCCTCGATCAGGACGGTCGCGTCACCGGCTCCGGTCGCGTCGGCGCCGCCGCCTTCGTCACCGACTCCGGTCGCCTCCGCGACGTCGCCCGTCTCCGGCACCACGCCCTCCCCCTGCCCTCAACGGTCAGAAAAAAGTGAACGTTCAGTGTTGACTGAACTTTCGCCTGAAGGCAGTCTACCTGTCACAGCGGCCCGAGCGGGATGCCGGGACCTCGCTGTTCCGACGTCGGAGGTGCTGCGTGGCCCGTACAGGCTGGGACCTGATTGTCGTGGGTGCGGGGTCGGCGGGGGCCGCGCTCGCGGCCCGCTCGGCGGAGCGGGGCAGACGCGTACTGCTCCTGGAGGCGGGGCCCGACTACCGGTCGGCCGAGATGGCGGAGGCGTGGCGGTCGCCCAACCCCGGCCGCGCCCTGCTGGACCCGGCCGCCGCGCGGCCACTGGTCTGGCCGGGCCTGGACGCCGCGCGGACCGAGAAGCAGCCGCAGGCACCGTACTGGCGCGGCCGGGGTGCCGGCGGCAGTTCCTCGGTCAACGGGCAGATCGCGATCCGCCCGCCGATGGCGGACTTCGACGACTGGGCGGCGGCCGGCTGCACCGGCTGGTCCCGCGACGACGTGCTGCCGTACTTCGCGAAGCTGGAGGACGACGAGGAGTTCGGTGACGCGCCGTACCACGGCCGCGGGGGTCCGACGCCCGTCTTCCGCATGCCGCGCGAGCGGTGGGGCGGCGTGGACGGCGCGCTGTGCGCGGCGGCACTCGCCGCGGGCCACCCGTGGGAACCGGACGTGAACGCGCCCGACGGGACCGGGGTGTCGCCCTACCCGATCAACTCCCGGGCCGGGAGACGGGTATCGGTCAACGACGCCTATCTGGAGCCCGCCCGGGGCCTGACCGGTCTGACCGTGCGCGGCGGTGCGCTCGTCGACCGGGTGGTGTTCTCCGGCGACCGTGCGGTCGGCGTCCGGGTGCTGGACGGCGCCGACGCCGTCACGGAGTACGCGGACGAGATCGTGCTGAGCGCCGGGGTGATCCACTCTCCGGCGATCCTGCTGCGGTCGGGGGTCGGCCCGGCCGACGACCTGCGCGCGCTCGGCATCGGCGTACGGGCCCGGCTCCCCGTCGGGCAGGGCCTCCAGGACCACCCCATGATCGTGCTGGAGCTGCCGCTCACCCCGGAAGCGGCCATCACGTCGCAGGACGACCGGCACACCAACGTCTGCGTACGCTGGACCAGCGCGCCGGACGCGGACCCGAACGACATGATGTTCGTCTCGCTCAACCAGAACGTGCTGGCCATGGCCGCGGCCGACACCCGCCTGCCTTCCGGCGGCGTGGGCGTCTGGCTCAACCGGACCTACTCCCGGGGCCGGCTGACGCTCGCCTCGGCCGATCCCACGGTGCACCCCGAGGTCCACGAGCGGATGCTCTCCGACGACCGCGACCTGTCCCGGATGCGCGTCGGAGTACGCGCCCTCGCCGCGCTCGCCCGCGGCGCCGAAGTGGCCACCGTCCTCCGCGAGGGCGGCCGTACCCTCGCCGCCCACAACACCGCGCTGTTCGCGGTGCTCGACGACGACGCGGCACTCGACGACCACCTGCTGGCGACCGCGGTCGACGCCCAGCACGGTACGAGCACCTGCCGCATGGGCGCGCCCTCGGACGCCGCGACGGTGGTCGGCCCCGACTGCCGGGTGCTGGGCCTCGACGGGCTGCGCGTGGTGGACGCCTCCGTGTTCCCGTCGGTCCCGCGGGCCAACACCAACCTGACCGCCATCATGGTCGGCGAGCTCATGGCCGACCGCCTCGGCTGACCCGCCGTCCGGGTCCGTCCCACCCCCTTCCCCCTCTCTTTTCTTCTTGCCGCCCGCGGAGGAGCAGTACCTCATGCAGACCCCGGAAGCCCCGCAGAGCTCGCAGCCCCTGCGGAACCTGATAGCAGGGCAGTGGCAGGACTCGCTGAGCGAGATCTGGTACGACCTGGTCAACCCGGCCACCGAGGAGACCATCGCGCGGCGGCCCGGCGGTTCGGCCGAGGACGTGCGCCGCGCCGTGGACGCCGCCGTCGCCGCGCAGCCCGCGTGGGCGGCACGACCGCCGGCCGAACGCGTCGGGCTGATGGACCGCTGGGCCGGCACGGTCGCCGGGCACGCGGCCGAACTCGCCGAGCTGGAGTGCCGGGAGATGGGCAAGCCGGTCGGTCTCGGCACCGCGTTCCTGGAGGGAGCGGCCCAGCAGCTCAGGGCGGCCGGGGCCGACGCCCTGTCGTACGCGTTCGAGCGGAGCGTGCCGGGGCCGGCGGACAGCACCACGCGGATCGTCCGGCGTCCGCTCGGCGCCACCGCCGTGATCACCCCGTGGAACTTCCCCGTGCCGATGGTGCTCGGCGCCCTCGGGCCGCTGCTCGCCGCGGGCAACACGGTGGTGCTCAAGCCGTCGGAGCGCGCACCGCTGGCGGTGGTACGCCTGCTCGAACTCCTCGACCCGCCGCCGGGCGTGGTGAACCTCGTCCTGGGCGACGCCCGGGCCGGGACACCGCTGGTGGCCGACGAGCGGATCCAGCTCGTGCACTTCACCGGTTCCGTCGCCGCCGGGCGCGCCGTCGGCGCGGCGGCCGGCGGGCGGCTGCGCCGCTCCCTCCTGGAACTCGGCGGCAAGGACCCGGTCGTGATCGACGCCGGGGTGGACCCGGCGGCGACGGCCGCCGCGGTCGCCTTCGGCGCGTTCGTCAACTCCGGCCAGATCTGCACGTCCATGGAGCGGATCTACGTCCACCGCGACGTCGCCGTGCCGTTCACCGAGGCGCTCGTCGCGGCGGCGGCCACGCACACCCTCGGGGACGGCCACGACGAGCGGACGGTGCTCGGTCCGCTCGTCGACGAGCGGCAGCGCGACATCGTGCACCGCCATGTCACCGACGCCGTCGAGCGCGGCGCCGAGGTGCTCGTCGGCGGGACCGTACCGGACGGCCCCGGCTTCTTCTATCCCGCGACCGTGCTGACCGGCGTGGACGACACCATGCTCGTGATGACCGAGGAGACCTTCGGGCCGCTCGCCCCGGTCGTCGTCGTGGACTCCTTCGAGGAGGGCCTGGAGCGCGCCGCCCGTTCCCGGTTCGGGCTGGCCGCCACCGTGTTCACCGACGACCCGGAGCACATCGCCGCGGCCGAGCGCCTCCCGGCCGGGGTGGTGTGGGTGAACCAGTGGCAGGGCGGCGGCCCGGAACGCCTCTACGAACCGGCGGGCGACAGCGGTATGGGCGCCACCGGTTCGCACGCCGCCCTGGACGCCGCCACCCGCCCGGTGTCCGTGCACCTCGCGCCCGCCGGGAGCAACCGATGACGCCTCCCGCGCACCCCCTCGCCCCCGCCCCGGCCAAGGAAGCCGTCGCCCGCCGTATCCAGGGCGCCGGTGAGCGGCTGGTCGCCCTCTCGCACCGTATCCACGCCCATCCGGAGCTGGGCTTCGAGGAGACGCTGGCCAGCCAGTGGGTCGCCGACGCGCTCGCCGACGCCGGTTACGAGGTGCGGCACGGCTGCTACGACCTGCCCACCGCCGTGCACGCCACCATCGGCGACGGCCCGGTCCACGTCGGCATCTGCGCCGAGTACGACGCGCTGCCCGACCTCGGCCACGCCTGCGGGCACAACGTCATCGCCGCCGCGGCGGTGGGCGCCGCCACCGGTCTCGCCGCGCTGGCGGACGACCTCGGGCTGACCGTGACCGTGCTCGGCACCCCCGCCGAGGAGGGTGGCGGCGGCAAGGTCCTGATGCTGGAGCGCGGCGCGTTCGACGGCCTGGACGCCGCCATGATGGTCCACCCCGCCGCCACCGAGATGCTGGCCATGCCGCTGCTCGCCATGTCCCAGTTCGAGGTCTCCTACCGGGGCAGGCCCGCGCACGCCGGGGCCTGGCCCGAGCAGGGCGTCAACGCCGCCGACGCCATGACGGTCGCTCAGGTCGCCCTCGGGCTGCTGCGCCAGCAGACCCGTGCCGACGACCGTGTCCACGGCATCGTCACCGGGGCGGGCACCGCCCCGAACGTGATCCCGGACCACGCCCGCGGCCGCTGGATCATCCGGTCCGGCACCGCCAAGGCCCTGGCGGAACTGGCGCCGCGCGTGCACCGCTGCTTCGAGGCGGGCGCCGTGGCCACCGGCTGCGCCCTCGACCTCGAACCGGCCGGACCCGACTACGCCGACCTGCGGCACGACGCGTCCCTGCTGCGCCTGTACCGTGCCAACGCCGAAGCGCTCGGCCGGATTTTCCCCGAGGTGCCGCCCGGCAGCGCGGTCGGCGCGGCCACGGACATGGGCAACGTCTCGCACGTGGTGCCGACGATCCATCCGATGCTGGGCCTGGACTGCCCGGGCGTCGGCAACCACCAGCCCGGGTTCACCGCCGCCTCGGTCACCTCCACGGCCGACCGGGCCGTCCTCGACGGGGCGACCGCCCTGGCGTGGACCGCGGCCGACCTGGCCGCGGGAGCCGGCGTCGGCGCCGCGGCGGGCGGCTGACACCGGGCCGCGCGCGGGCTCCTCCCGTACGCCGCCACCCCCCGCGGCGTGCACGAGCAGACGGCCGAATCGCCGCCTGCCCGGTTTGCCGGGCCGGGTGGCGGGTGCTGAGGTCTGAGCCGTGAAAAGGGAGGAAGCCAGGATGACCGTGTGGTTCGGCCTGCTCGGCGGGGTGGAGGTACGGATCGGCGGCCGGCCCGTACCCGTGGGTGCGGGGCGGGAGGAGTGTCTGCTGGCCGCGCTGCTGGTCGACGCGGGGACGCCGGTGCCGCACGGCCGGCTGGTCGACCGGGTCTTCGGCGACCGTCCGCCGCGGCGTCCGCTCGACGCGCTGCACGGCGGGCTCGCGCGGCTGCGGCGGCTGCTCGCCGGGGCCGAGGACGCCGCCGTCGAGCGGCGCGGCGGCGGCTACCGGCTGCGCGTCGACACGGACTCCGTGGACCTGCACCGGTTCGGCCGGCTGCTGCGTGAGGCGCGCGCCTGCCCGGACGAGGAACGGGCCCACGCCCTGTACGAGAGCGCGCTCGGGCTCTGGCGCGGCGAGCCGTTCGGCACGCTGGACAACGCCTGGGTGCGCCGGCTGCGGGCCGCGCTGGAGCAGGAACGGCTGGCGGCCGAGCTGGACCGCGACGACATCGTGCTCCGGCACGGGGGCCACGAACGGCTGCTGGCCGAGCTGCCCGCGCGGGTCGCCGACCATCCGCTGGACGAGCGGCTGGCGGGCCAGTTGATGTGCGCGCTGCACCAGGCGGGCCGTGCGGCCGAGGCGCTCGGCCAGTACCAGCGCATCCGCTGCCGTCTCGCCGAGGAGTTCGGCGTCGAGCCGGGCAGCCCGCTGCAACACCTTCACCGGGGCATCCTCGCCGGTCAGCCCGCGCACACCGGAGCCGATCGCCCGCCGGCACCCGTCACCGGCCCCGCACGGACGCCGGCCCCGACGCCTCGGCACCTGCCGGTGACCGATGGGGCCTTCGTCGGGCGGGAACGGGAACTGGCCTTTCTGGACGCGCAGTTGGCGGCGGCGGGCGACGGTTCCTCACGGGCGCGCGTGGTGGCGGTCTCCGGCGCCGCGGGCACGGGCAAGACCGCGTGCACCGTGCACTGGGCACGCCGGGTCGCGGACCGCTTCCCCGACGGGCAGATCCACGCCGACCTGCGCGGCTACGGGCCGAACGGCTCCCCCGTCGCCCCGTCCGAGGCGCTGTACGGGTTCCTGGAGGCGCTCGGTGCCGGGCCGGAGCGGATCCCGGCCGAACTGGGCGGGCGTACGGCGCTGTTCCGTGCGCTGGTGGCGGGCCGGAGGCTGCTGTTCGTCCTGGACAACGCGCACGACACCGACCAGGTGGAGCCGCTGCTGCCCGCCGCCCCCGGCTGTCTGGTCCTGGTCACCAGCCGGCGGCGGCTGACCGGACTGGTCGTCCGCCACCAGGCGCGGCACCTGTCCCTGGGCCCGCTCCCGCACCCGGCGGCGAGGGCGCTGCTGGCCGAGCGCCTGGGCGAGCGCCGGGTGGCGGAGGACCCGTGCGCGGCGGACGAACTCCCGCACCTGTGCGGCCACTTACCCCTGGCTCTGGCCATCACCGCCGCGTGGGCCACCACCCACCCCGACCGGCCCCTCCGCCTCCTGACCGAGGAGTTGCGCGCGGAGGCGCACGGGGACCCGCACGGAGAGCCGCACCGGCTCGGTCGTGAGGAGCCGCACGGAGAGCCGCACCAGCTCCCTCCGGAGGAAGGGCACGGACTCCCGCACGGGGAACCGCAGGAGCTCCCGTACGGAGATCTGCACCGGCTCCTGCACGGGGAACTGCACGAACTCCCGCACGGGAAGCCGCAGGAACCGCCCCGCGCGGAGCCGCACCGGTTCCCGCCGCACGGGAACGCCCACGGCGAAGAGCAGCACGCGCGCGTGCGCGGGGAACCGCAGGGGGAGAGCCGCCCGACGCGCGACGAGAGCCGCCCGACGCGCGATGAGAGCCGCCCGACGACGGCGCCGCACCCCGACGCCGGGACGCCGACCGGCCCGGCACCCGATCCCGCCTACGGCCCGGCGCCCGGTCCAGCACCCGACCCGGCAAGCGATCCGGCACCCGCCTCCACCCCCGGTCCAGCCCCCCACCCGGCCTCCGGCCCGGCACCCGGTCCGGCACCCGATCCGGCCCCCGCCTCCACCCACGATCCGGCGCCCGACCCCACGTCCGGTCCGGCACCCGGCCCCGCCTCCTTCTTCTCGCCCTCCCCGGCACTCGTCCCCTCCCCCACCCCGACCCCCGTCCTCGCCTGTTCCTATCGGGCGCTGTCTCCGCGGGCGGCGCGGCTCTTCCGGCTGCTTGCGCTGGTTCCCGGGGCCGATGTCGCGCTGCCCGCTGTCGTCTCCCTGGCCGGACGGCCGCCGGCGGACGTACGGGGGCTGCTCGGTGAGCTCGTCGCGGCGGGGCTGGTGTCGCGCGGCGGGGCGGGACGCTATCTGCTGCACGACCTCGTCCGCGCGTACGCCGGTACGAGGCTCGCCGCCGACACGGCGGACGCCGAGCGGCACGCGGCGACGGACCGGCTGCTCGGCCACTACCTGCACTCCTCCGTCGCGGCGGACCGGCTGCTCGACGAGCACCGCGACCCGGTCGACATGCAGCCGCCCCGGCTCGGCGTCGTCGCCGAGGCGTTCGGCACGCCCGAGCAGGCCGCCCGCTGGTACGCCGCCGAGCACGCCGCCCTCGTGGCGGCCGTCGCGCAGGCCTCCCGCACCGGCTTCGACGGGCACGCCTGGCGGCTGGCCTGGTCCCTGTCCACCCACCTGGAGCACCGGGGCTGCCGGGAGGTGTGGATGCGGGTGCAGCGGACCGGGCTCGCCGCGGCCCGCCGCGCGCGCGACGCGGCCGGCATCGCGCACGCGCTGCACGGCCTCGGGCTCGCCTGCGCCCGGTCCGACCGGCACGACGAGGCGCGCTTCCTGCTCGCCGACGCCCTGGACCGGTACACCCGGCTCGCCGACGACCCGGGCCGGGCGCACACCCATCTGACACTGTCCTGGTCGTACCGCCGGCAGGCCCGGCACCCGGAGGCGCTGGAACACGCGCTGGCGGCCCTGCGCTGCTACTCGGCCGCGGGTTCCGTCCCCGGGCAGGCCGACGCGCTCGACGTGACCGGCTCGTGCCGGGCGCTGCTGGACGACCACCGGCAGGCGCTGCACGCCTTCCGGCGCGCGCTGGACCTGTTCGAGCGGGCCGGCGACCGCGCCGGACAGGCACGGAGCCGGGCGGGCCTGGCGTTCGTCCAGCACGCCCTGGGCGACCACGCGGCGGCCCGGACCTCGTACGGCGCGGCCGAGCATCTCCTGCGGGGGCTCGACCACGCCCGGGCGCGGGAGGCCCGCGAACGTCTCGCCGGCACACCGTGGGACGGAGCGTCGTGAGGAGGTCCCGGGGCGCGGCGGCCGCTTCCCTGCCTGGTCACGGCCTGCCGCCCGGCGGTGCCGTGCTGTCGCGTACGACCAGGCGGGTCGGTACGAGCGTGCTGCCCCGTTCCGGGCCCTCCTGGCGCATCTTGCGCAGCACGGCCTCGACGCAGAGCCGTCCCACCTCGGCGAAGTCCTGGTGGACGGTGGTGAGCGGCGGGATGAAGACGGTCGCCTCGGGGATGTCGTCGAAGCCGATGACGCTGACGTCCTCGGGGACGCGCCGGCCGCGCTCGTGCAGGGCGCGCAGCAGACCGAGCGCCATCTGGTCGTTGGCGGCGAAGACGGCCGTGCACTCGTCGTGGGCGGCGAGTTCGCGCCCGGCCAGGTAGCCGGACTCGGCCGACCAGTCGCCCCGGAAGAGCGGCGGTGCGGGGCGTCCCGCCTCGGCCAGCGCCGCGCGCCAGGCGTCGGTGCGGCGCTGGGCGGCGTAGGAGTCCTCGGGTCCGCCCAGATGCCACACGGTCTCGTGGCCGAGGCCGAGGAGGTGGCGCACGGCGGTGCGGGTGCCGCCGGCCTGATCGGTGTCGACGACCGTGTAGTGGCTGTCCGCGTCGGAGTCGACGACCACTACTTGGACATGCGGCGGCAGCGTGACGGTCGCCGCGTCGAGCAGGTGGACCTCCATGATGACGATGACCGCGTCGACGGCGAGTTCCTCGAGCCGGGAGAAGGCGCCCCGCACCTCGGCCTGGGTGGGGATGGCGACGGGCAGCAGGGTCACCGCGTACCCCTGGTGCGCGGCGGAGTTGGCGATCGCCTCCAGGGTGCGCACGTTGCCCGTGGTGGACAGCGAGAAGGTGATGACGCCGATGGTGCGGAACTCGCCGCGTTTGAGGGCGCGCGCCGCGCTGTTGGGCCGGTAGCCGAGCTCCTTCATGGCCGCGCGCACCTGGCGGCGGGTCTGCTCGTTCACGCCCTCGTAGCCGTTGGAGACCCGGGAGACGGTCTGCGAGGAGACGCCCGCGAGGCGCGCCACGTCCGCCATGGAGGCGGTGGTGCGGCCGCTGCCGCGGGGACGGCCGCGGACGGGTCCCGGACCGCCGCCGGCCCCGCCCGCCGCCGGAGCGTCACCGGACCCGCCCGCCGGAGCGTCACCGGACCCATCCACCGCCATGTGCACTCCTCGATCGCCCCTTGGTTGCTGTTGCGTCACGGTGTCCGCTGGGGAACCAGGACCACCCTTGACCACCTTCGTCAGGGCCGTGTAGACATTCCGACGTCAGATGTTTACGTAAACATAACAGCCCTCGGGCTCTTTTTTCGGCGCCTCATGTTTACGCAAACATCACGGCGGCGGTGCGGCAGCGGGACGGCGTGCGGCACCCCCGGTTCCAGGACTGGACGAGCGAGGTACGACATGACGACGCTGCAACCGCCGGTGGCCGCCGAGCCGCGGCCGGCCCCGCCTCCGGTGCGCCGGGACCGGCGCTCCTGGACCGGATGGGGGTTCATCGGCCCCTTCCTGGCCGTCTTCGCCCTGGTCTTCCTCGCGCCGATCGGTTACTCGATCTATCTGAGCCTGTTCCGGGACCAGCTGATCGGCGGCACCCACTTCGTCGGCCTGGACAACTACCAGGAGGCGCTCCAGGACGACCAGTTCTGGGCCTCGCTCGGCCGGGTCTCGCTCTTCCTGGCCGTCCAGGTGCCGGTCATGCTCTTCATCGGTCTGCTGATCGCCCTCGCGCTGGACAGCGGCCGCCTCTACGGCACGGACTTCTTCCGCATCACGATCTTCCTGCCGTACGCCGTGCCCGCGGTGGTCGCCACCCTGATGTGGGGCTTCATGTACGGCACCAAGTACGGACTGGTGGGCGACATCAACGACGCCTTCGGTGTCACCCTGCCCGACCCGCTCTCCAGCGACCTGGTCCTTGCGTCCATCGGCAACATCGTCACCTGGGAGTTCGTCGGCTACAACATGCTGATCTTCTACTCCGCGCTGAAGGTCATCCCGAACTCCCTGTACGAGGCCGCGGAGATCGACGGCGCCGGGCAGCTCCGGGTCATCACCGCCATCAAGCTTCCCGCGATCCGCGGTGCCCTCGTCATCGCGACGATCTTCTCGATCATCGGCAGCTTCCAGCTCTTCAACGAGCCGAACATCCTGCGGCCGCTGGCCCGCAACGCGATCACGACGGACTACACCCCGAACTTCTACACGTACTCGCTGTCCTTCAACGGCCAGCAGCACAACTACTCCGCGGCGGTCGCCATCATCATGGGCCTGATCACCATGGTGATCGCCTATGTCGTGCAGCTTCGCGGCATGCGCAAGGGAGCGTGAGCGCCGATGAGCAGCACGAGCACCACCACCACCGCCTCCCCGTCCGTGTCCGCCCCCGCGACCAGGGGACTGCCCAGGCTGCGCAAGCGCGGTGACCACGTCCCGGGTCGTTCGAAGCGCAGCGTCCTGCTGACCGTGCTCACCGGTCTGGTCCTCGTCTACACCGTGGTGCCCCTGGTGTGGCTGGTGATCAGCGCCACCAAGACCCAGCAGGGGCTGGCCGATTCGTCCGGACTGTGGTTCGCCCACGACTTCGCGCTCTGGGACAACATCAGCGACACGTTCACGTACGACGACGGCATCTTCGGGCGCTGGCTGCTGAACACCCTGATGTACGTCGTGCTCGGGGCGGGCGGCGCCACCTTCCTGGCGATCCTGGGCGGTTACGCGCTCGCCAAGTTCACCTTCCCGGGCAAGCGCGCCGTCTTCGCCGTGGTCATCGGTGCCGTCGCCGTCCCGGGCACCGCGCTGGCGGTGCCGACCTTCCTGATGTTCAGCAAGATGGGGCTGACCGACACCCCGTGGGCGGTCGTCATCCCCTCGCTGGTCTCCCCGTTCGGCCTGTATCTGATGTGGGTCTTCGCCACCGAGGCGATCCCCGTCGAGCTGCTGGAAGCGGCCCGCATCGACGGGGCGGGCGAGGCGCGCACCTTCTTCCGGGTCGCCCTGCCGCTGCTCGCGCCCGGCATCGTGACCGTCCTGCTGTTCACCACGGTCGCGACCTGGAACAACTACTTCCTGCCGCTGATCATGCTCAAGGACCCCGACTGGTACCCGCTGACGCTGGGCCTGAGCGCCTGGAACTCCCAGGCCGAGACGATCGGCGGTGAGGTGATCTTCAATCTGGTGATCACGGGTTCGCTGCTCACCATCGTGCCGCTGATCGCCGCGTTCCTGCTGCTCCAGAAGTACTGGCAGTCCGGCCTCGCCGCCGGAAGCGTCAAGGAATGACCCGACGCCGGGGCACCGCCCCCCTCGGTTCCACCGCTCTCACCCTCACCCTGTCCGGCCCACGAAGAAGTGGAAGCACTCCCATGCGCCAAACGACCCGCCGCCTGATGCGCGGCCTCGCCGTCCTCTCCGTTCTCGCCCTGGGCGCCACCGCCTGCGGCGGCTCCGACGACGACAGCTCCGGGGACCCGGTCTCCGCGGCCGACGTCCAGGCGGCCCTGAAGAAGGGCGGCACGGTCACCGTCTGGGCCTGGGAGCCCACGTTGAAGACGGTCGCCGCCGACTTCCAGAAGAAGTACCCCAAGGTCAAGATCAACCTCGTCGGCGAGCGGTCGGGCGACAAGCACTACACCGCCCTGTCGAACGCGATCTCGGCCGAGAAGGGCGTCCCGGACGTCGCACAGGTCGAGTACTTCGCGCTGAGCCAGTACTCGCTGACCAAGGGCCTGACCGACCTCGCCCCCTACGGCGCCGACAAGCTGAAGAGCGAGTACACGCCCGGCCCGTGGAACGCGGTGAGCGAGGGCGACAAGGTCTACGGCCTGCCGATGGACTCGGGGCCCATGGCGCTCTACTACAACAAGAAGATCTTCGACAAGTACAAGATCGCGGTGCCGACCACCTGGGACGAGTACGTCGACGCGGCCCGCAAGCTGCACAAGGCCGACCCGAAGGTCTACATCGCCAACGACGCCGGTGACGCGGGCTTCACGACCAGCATGCTCTGGCAGGCCGGTTCGCGTCCCTACACCGTCGACGGCACCAAGGTGAAGATCGACTTCTCCGACGCGGGCGCCAAGAAGTACACCGAGACCTGGCAGAAGCTGATCGACGAGAAGCTGCTCGCGCCGATCTACGGCTGGACCGACGACTGGTACAAGGGCCTGGGCGACGGCACCATCGCCACCCTGGCCAGCGGTGCCTGGATGCCCGCCAACTTCGTCACCGGCGTGCCGAACGCCTCCGGCGACTGGCGCGCGGCGCCCATGCCGGCCTGGACGAAGGGCGACAAGGCGAGCGCGGAGAACGGCGGCAGCTCGCTGACGCTGCCCGCCCTGGGCAAGAACAAGGAACTGGCCTACGCGTTCGTCGAGTACGCCAACTCCGGCGCGGGCGTGCAGAGCCGGGTCAAGGAGGGCGCCTTCCCGGCGACCACCGCCGACCTCAAGACCGACGCGTTCCTCAACACCGAGTTCGAGTACTTCGGCGGCCAGAAGGCCAACAAGATCTTCGCCGAGTCCGCCGCCAACGTCGCCGACGACTGGTCGTACCTGCCCTTCCAGCAGTACGCCAACTCGATCTTCAACGACACCGTCGGCAAGGCGTATGTCGGCAGCACCAAGCTGTCGGACGGCCTGAAGTCCTGGCAGGACGCCTCCGTCAAGTACGGCAACGAACAGGGCTTCACCGTCGAGAAGTAGCACCGGGCCGCACCGTCACGAAGCAGCACCGTGCTTCGCCGTCGAGAAGCAGACGCCGGGCGGCGCGGACGACCCCGCGCCGCCCCGTGCACCACACCGGAAGGACCGCCATGATCTCCACCCTCCTGTCCCGCACCCCGCGCGGGTCGGACGGTGACCCCGCCCCCCGTCTCCTCTACGGCGCCGACTACAACCCCGAGCAGTGGCCGCGGGAGGTGTGGGAGGAGGACGTACGGCTGATGCGCGAGGCCGGGGTCAACCTCGTGTCCCTGGCCATCTTCTCCTGGGCGCGCATCCAGCCGTCCGCCGACGTCTGGGACTTCGGCTGGCTCGACGAGATCATGGACCTGCTGCACGCGGGCGGCATCGGCGTCGACCTGGCCACCGCCACCGCCTCCCCGCCGCCCTGGCTGACCACGGCCCACCCGGAGATCCTGCCGGTGACGGCGAACGGCGAGACGCTCTGGCCGGGGGCGCGCCAGCACTGGCGGCCCACCTCCCCCGTCTTCCGCGAGCACGCCCTGCGCCTGGTCCGCGCGCTGGCCACCCGTTACGCGGACCACCCCGCACTGGTCGCCTGGCACGTCAACAACGAGCTGGGCTGCCACAACGTCTACGACTACTCGGACGACGCCGCCCGCGCCTTCCGCGACTGGCTGCGCGCCCGGTACGGCACGCTCGACGCCCTCAACCACGCCTGGGGCACGGCGTTCTGGTCGCAGCGCTACAGCGACTTCGAGCAGATCCTGCCGCCCCGGCTCGCCGCCTCCCACCCCAACCCCACGCAGCAGCTCGACTTCAAGCGCTTCTCCTCGGACGCGCTGAAGGACCACTTGCGCGCCGAGCGGGAGATCCTTCGGGAGATCACCCCCGAGGTGCCCGTCACCACCAACTTCATGGTGATGGGCGGCACCAAGGGAATGAACTATCCGGACTGGGCGGCCGAGGTCGACTTCGTCGCCAACGACCACTACGTGGTGCCGGGCCCGCGCGACCGTGACGAGCTGTCCTTCTCCGCCAACCTGACCAGCGGCATCGCGTCCGGGCGGCCCTGGTTCCTGATGGAGCACTCCACCAGCGCCGTCAACTGGCAGCCGGTGAACGTGGCCAAGCGCCCCGGCGAGCTGGCCCGGGACTCCCTGCTGCACGTCGCGCACGGCGCCGACGCGGTCTGCTTCTTCCAGTGGCGGCAGTCGGCGGCGGGCGCCGAGAAGTACCACTCGTCGATGGTTCCGCACGCGGGCGCCGACAGCGACCTCTTCCGCGCGGTGACCGGCCTCGGCGCCACCCTGGGGTCCCTCGCCCCGATCGCCGGTTCCGAGCGGGAGCCCGCCCGGGTCGGCATCCTCTACGACTGGGAGTCGTGGTGGGCGAGCGAGCAGGACTCCCACCCCACCTCCCTGCTCGACTACCGGCGAGAGGCCCTCGACTGGTACTCGGCGCTGCTCGACCTCGGCATCCGCGCCGACCTCGTCACCACCCGCGCCGACCTCAGCCGCCACCAGGTGCTGATCGCCCCCGTGCTGCACCTGGTCACCGCCGAACTGGCCAAGGAGCTCACGCGCCACACCGAGCAGGGCGGCCATCTGATCACCACGTACTTCTCCGGCGTGGTCGACGAGAACGACCATGTGTGGCTCGGGGGTTACCCGGGTGCGCTGCGCGAGCTGCTCGGCATCCGCGTCGAGGAGTTCGGGCCGCTGCTCGCCGGGGACACCGTGGAGCTGGACGACGCGAGCACCGGCAGCCTGTGGACCGACCGGATCTCGGTCACCGACTCCGGCACGGAGGTCCTGGCGCACTACCGCACCGGTGTGTACGAGGGCCGGCCCGCCGTGACCCGACGGGCGGCCGGTGCCGGTTCGGCCGCGTACGTCTCCACCCGGCTCGGCGTCGACGGGCTCACCGCCCTGCTGCCGCGGCTGCTCGCCCCGGCCGGGGTGACGAGCGAGCTGCCCGAGGAGGCCCGGGGGCGGGTCGAGACGACCGTCCGCAGCGGCCCCGGCGGCAGGTTCGTGTTCCTGGTCAACCGCACCGACGACACCGTGCCCGTACCGGGGCTCACCGGCGACGTCCTGCTCGGCACCACCGGCGCCGACGGCTCCCCCGTCCTCGGCCCGAGGGAGGTCGCCGTCCTGCGGCAGACCGCCGGCTGACCCGCCCCGGCACGGTACGAAGCACGCGCGGACTCCCCGGCCGGCACGCGCCCGGCCGGGGGCTCCTCCCCTCCCGTCCCCGCGGCGGGAGGGGCCACCGCAGCGACCACAGCTGAGTGTCGGGCCCCCGCCGCACGTCGCCCACGGCAACCGCGTGCACATGGGACGACGTGTGGGTGGGCGCGGGCGCGCTGATCATGCCCGGGGTCACGATCGGCCGCGGCTCGGTGATCGGTGCGGGCAGCGTGGTGACGGCGAACGTCCCGCCGATGGTCGTCGTCACGGGTGTGCCGGCCCGCGTCCAGCGGCCGATCACGGACGCGGACCGGGAGTGGGTTTACCGGGCGCCGCGCACGCTGGAAGCCGGCTGAGCCTGGGACACCAGGTCAGGAGCCGTTCGCGCGCTGCGCCCCGGGGCGGTCGAGAACTTCGGTGACCAGCCGCTCGACCGTGTCCCACGCCTCGGGGTGCAGTGCGCCGACGGCCGTGCCTCTCAGGGCACCGAGGACGCCGGCGGTGCCGTCGGCGATCGGGGTGCTCTCGCTGAGCACCTCGTAGCCGTCGCGGACGGCGACCCGGAGGGTGCCGGGTCCCGCGCCGTCGGCGTGCACGGCGGCGGCCACGACGAGGGGCGGTGCACCGCCCTCCTCCGCGGGGGACTTGTGGTAGCCGCTGACGACCGGTTCCGGCCAGTGGATGCTCAGCAGCAGATGGCGCTTGTCCAGCACCTCGGCCAGGTCGGTCTCGAAGACCCGGTCCCGCTCCAGCACCGTCGCGCGGGCGTCCAGTGCGAGCGCCGGGGGCAGCAGGCAGCGCAGCGTGCTGCCCACGAGGTTGCCGCCGACGGTGGCCGTGCGGCGCACCGCTCCGGTGCCCACCGTGGCGGCCGCGCGGCGCAGCACCTCCGGCACGCGCTCGTCGATGCGGCTGAGCAGCACGGCCGAGCCGAGCACGCCGTCCCCGAGGGCGTTGGCCTCGGGCAACTCCCGCAGGGTCATGGCCAGTTCGGGGAAGCCGTCCCGCTGCCAGATGGCCCAGACGAGCGTCGCGCCGCCTATCGGCACGGCTCCCTCGGACATGCACTCCTGTGCTTCGGACACTGATGTGGGCATACGCAACAGCACGGCAGCCGACCTGCTCTCGTGGGACATTGGGGCGGTAGGCGACGCAGCACCTCGGCCGCATGATCGCTGACATGGCGCATTCTGCCCAGATATCGGGGGGCGCGTACAGGGCTCACGCCGTCCCTCTGTGCGCCCTTCGTGCGCGGGCGTGCGGTGCCGGTCCCTTTCTTACCCACTCCGCAAACCCGGACCGCGCACGGCTGCGTTCGCCAGGCGGTCCAGTCCCGATCGGCTTCGTATCCCAGGTTTCGGGGCCCGTTCCCCTCCGGGGTCACGGTCGGGCCCGGTCGCGTCAGTCGTGCGGAGCGTGGCCGCCGACGCGGTGGTCGGCGTGGCTCAGGGCCTCCGTCACCAGCCGTCGCAGATGTCCGTCGCGAAGGCTGTAGTACACATGCCGGCCCTGACGGCGCGTCTCCACCAGTCCGGCGAGGCGGAGTTTCGCCAGATGCTGGCTGACGCCGGTACGGGAGGCCGCGCACTGTCCGGCGAGCGAGCCGACGTCCGACTCCCCCTGCGCGAGCAGCCACAGCAGATGGAGCCGGGTGGCGTCGGACAGCAGCGCGAACACCTCGGTCGCCCGGGCCAGCCGGGCGTTGTCCGGCGGGCGCAGATGCGCATCGGGCGCAGTTGGCAGGGGCTCGCGAGCAGGCATGGCCACAGCGTAGAGGCCCGGGGCGGCGGGCGCGGCGGCCGGGGAGGCGGTCACGGGCCCTGACCCATGACATATATGTGCGCAGATGCGCACACGTCGCTACAGTAGTCGGCAGCCGTGCTCCACAGCCCCCGGCCGAGGGACCGCCGCATGCTCTCCGTTCTGCGCAACCGCACCTACCGCCGCCTGTTCACCGCCCAGGTCGTCGCCCTGACCGGCACCGGCCTGGCCACCGTCGCGCTCGGCCTGCTCACGTACGACATCGCCGGGGCCGACGCCGGCTCGGTGCTCGGCACGGCCCTCGCGATCAAGATGGTGGCGTACGTGACGATCGCTCCCCTCGCCGGAGCGGTCGCCGGCCGGCTGCCGCGCCGTGCCCTGCTGGCCGGCGCCGACCTCGTCCGCGCCGCCGTCGCCCTGACGCTGCCGTTCGTTGACCAGATCTGGCAGGTCTACGTACTGATCCTGCTGCTTCAGTCCGCCTCCGCCGTCTTCACTCCGGCCTTCCAGGCGGTCGTCCCCGACGTGCTGCCCGCCGAACGGGACTACACCCGCGCCCTGTCGCTCTCCCGTCTCGCCTACGACCTGGAGAGCCTGATCAGCCCGGCCCTCGCGGCCGCGCTGCTCTCCTTCGTGACGTACGACTGGCTGTTCCTGGGCACGGTGGCCGGTTTCCTCGGGTCGGCCGCCCTGGTGGTCTCGGTGCTGCTGCCCAGGCCGCGGGCGGCGGAGCGCCGCGGCGGGCACGCGGAGGCCACCGCCGGTGTCCGGCTGCTGCTGGGCGTCCCGAGGCTGCGCGCCCTGCTGCTGTTCCACCTGGCGGTGGCGGCGGCCGGCGCGATGGTCACCGTCAACACCGTGGTGTACGTGCGCGACCGGCTGGGCGGCGGCGCCGCCGACGTACCGCTGGCGCTCGGCGCGTACGGCGGCGGGTCGGTACTCGTCGCCCTGGCGCTGCCCCGCGTGCTCGACCGGGTCCCCGACCGCACGGTGATGTCGGGCGGCGCCCTGCTGCTCCTGCCGGCCTTCGCCGGGCTCGGCGGGCTCACCGCGGCGGACGGCGGCGGCTGGCGGCTGCCGGTCCTGCTGCTGCTCTGGGCGGTCTTCGGCGCGGCCTGCTCTCTGGTGCTCACCCCGGCCGGGCGGCTGATCCGCCGCTCGGTCCCGCCGGACCGGCTGGCCCCGGCGTTCGCCGCGCAGTTCGCGCTCTCGCACTGCGGCTGGCTGCTCACCTACCCGCTGGCCGGCCGGCTCGGCGCGGCGGCGGGCCTTCAGTCGGCGGTGCTGGCGCTCGGCGCCCTCGCCGCGCTCGCCACTGTGGCGGCGGTCCGGCTGTGGCCCGCGGACGACCCCGGCCCCGCCGCCGGCGAGCACGAACACACCGGGCTGCACGCCGGCCATCCGCACCTCGCCGGTGCCGTCCGGGTGCGGGGCGGCTGGCGCCACAGTCACGCCCGCGTGGCCGACGCGCTGCACGCCCGCGGCTGACGGCGGCGGGCGTGCGGGTCCCGGGCCCGGCCGCGTGCTCAACGGACGTGCTTGGCGGGCCGGGTGGCGAGGTGCAGCAACTGCTCCAGCGGGCCCCGCCGGAACCGCCGGGTCCACACCCTCGCCAGCAGCACGGCGGCCGCGACGAAGGCCAGCAGCACCGGCAGCGAGGCCATGGTGTCGCCGTCGACCACGGCCACGTACGTGACCTCGGTGAAGAGCCAGAGTGCGACGATGTGCAGGACGTAGGCGGTCAGCGACATCGTGCCGACCGCCGAGACGGGCGCGGCGAGCCGGGTCAGGCGGGCCGAGCGGGCGACGAGGGCGAGGCATCCGGTCAGCACCAGCAGGGCGACGCCCGTGTTGCCGAGCACGGAGAACGTGGTCTGGCTGTGCGGCGCGGCCACCAGCAGCCAGTCGAGCGGGATCCGGCCGTCCGGGTAGCCCACGATGTCGGACCACCACGCCGAGGTCGCCGGGCCCCCGTCCGCGGCGGCGGCGACGGTGCCGAGGGCGTGCGGCACCAGGTGCAGGGCGAGCCAGGAACCGCCGTAGCCGAGCAGGGCGAGCGCGCCGCCGGTCAGCGCCAGCCGGGCACGGACGGCGGGCCTGCCCAGGTCGAGCCGGGCCACCGCCATGCCCGCGACCAGGAACGGCATCCAGGTGAGCACCGGGTAGGAGCCGGTGAAGAGCAGTTCCACCAGGCCGTCCGTGCCGCTGAGCCGGGCCAGCGGGTCGTGGGCGACGACGGTGTCCGCCCAGTCGCCGTCCTCGATCGACACCCGTACCGCGTACAGCAGTTGGGGCATGATCAGGGCGCTCGCGGCGGCGATCAGCGCGAGGGTGGCGGCGCGCAGCCGGTACAGCGGCAGGACGGCGAGGAAGAGCAGCCCGTAGAAGCTGAGGATGACCTCGACCTCGGTGTCCAGGGCGGTCAGGACGTAGCCGAGGACCATGAGGGCCACGGCGCGCAGCACGACCCTGGCGACGGCCTGGCGGCCCGCGCGGCCGGTCCGTGGGTGGGGGCGCCCGGTGATGATGACCAGCGAGAACCCGGCGAGCAGGGCGAAGAGGGCGGAGGACCGGCCGCGCGCCGCCTCCAGCACGAACCCCAGCGGCCCGCCCACGGTGTCGTCGGGGCCCACGTGCGCCGAGTACATGCCGAAGACGGCCAGTCCGCGGGCGAGGTCGACGCCGACCAGCCGCGCGGCGGACGGCCCGGGAGGGGCGGGGGCGTCGGAGGGGCGGCCGGGCAACGGCCTGAGGGCGGCGGCCGGGCCGGGCGCCGGCCGGGACCGTAAGGGCGGGGCCCCGGCCGTCGATGCGTCGTCTGTCATGCGCTCAGGTTCGGCGCCCCACGCGGCCCGTCCCCACCCTGCGGCCTTCCGCAACACCCCCGTCACCCGGCCGGAAACACCCCCGCCGGACGGCCGGTGCGCACCGCCGCCGACAGGAACCGGTCCCGGGCTACAGACTGGGCCCTTTCGCGTGGTACGTATCGAAATCGCAGGCATGCGACGAGCGGAGTGCACGTGATCCGGGTAGTGGTGGTCGACGACGAGGCCCTGGTGCGCACGGGTTTCACCCACATCCTCAACGCGGCGGACGACATCGAGGTCGTGGCGGCGGTGGCGGGCGGGCAGGCCGTCCGGACGGTGAGAGAGACCCGGCCGGACGTCGTACTCCTCGACATCCGGATGCCGGACGTGGACGGGCTGACGGTCCTGAACGAGCTGCGCCGGATGCCGGACCGTCCGGTGGTGGCCATGCTGACCACATTCGACACCGACGAGTACGTGGCGGCGGCGCTGCGCTCCGGTGCGGCCGGTTTTCTGCTCAAGGACACCGATCCCGAGCAACTGCCCCGGCTGGTGGTCACGCTGGCCGAGGGGGACACCGTCCTGTCGTCGAAGGTGACCCGCACGGTGGTGGACGGTTACCTGGACAACGACCCGCGCGAACCGAACGCCGCGCGGCTCGTCTCCCGGCTGACCGACCGGGAACGGGACGTCCTCGTCCTCATGGCGGAAGGGCTCGGCAACTCCGAGATCGCCCTCCGGCTGCACCTCGGCGTCGGTACCGTCAAGGGCCATGTCAGCTCGATGTTCGCCAAGTTGGAGGTGAGCAGCCGGGTCCAGGCGGTGCTGGCCGCCGAACGCGCCGGACTTCTCAGGCCGGCCAAGGACGGGGCCGAGGGCAAGGACGGGGAGGCCTTATGACCGGCCGCCGCGGAACGGGACATCCGGCGGGGCACCTGACGGGACACCCGGCGGAACATCCGGCCGGGGGCCGCACCGGGCCGGGGCGCCCGGCCGGGGAACGGAACGGGCCGGGACCCATGGCCGGGGGCCGCACCGGGCCGGGGCGCCCCGTCAGGGGACGCGCCGGTCCCTGCCCCTTGGCCGGCCGCACCGGGCCGCCTCCCGCGCTGCTGGACGCCTGTCTCGTCGGGCTCTCCCTGGCCGACATGTGGGTGAACGTGCAGGGCGACGAGCAGCCCGCGTTCGGCTGCGCCCTCCTCGCGGCCGTCGCGCTCTCCTGGCGCCGCCGCCGACCGCTGCTGACGTTCGTGCTCACGCTGCCCACCGCCATGGTCTCGGACGCGGTGTTCGCGACGCTGGCCGCGCTGTACACGCTGTCGTCCCTGAGCCGGCACCGCGCGCTGCTCGTGCTCTGCGCCCTGGCCTACGCGGTCGCCGACTTCCTGCCCTGGCCGTGGAGCCGCGTGGACACCAACGACCTGTCGACCACACCGAGCCTCATCCACTTCACGTACACCCTGGCCGCGGCCGTCGCACCGGTCTTCCTCGGCCAGCTCGTACAGGCCCGGCGCGAACTGTCCGAGCGGCTCGCCGAGATCTCGCAGGCCCGTGAGTTCGAGCGGCTGCTCACCGCGCAGGGCGTCCTGGCCAAGGAACGCGCGCAGCTCGCCCGGGAGATGCACGACGTGGTGTCCCACCAGGTCAGTCTGATCGCCGTACAGGCCGGGGCGCTCCAGGTCGGCAGCCGGGACGCCGAGACCAAGGAGGCCGCGGGCACCATCCGCAGACTGAGCGTGCAGACGCTGGACGAGCTGCGGCACATGGTCAGCGTGCTGCGCGCCTCGGGCAGCCGCCCCACCGAGCTCACCCCGCAGCCCTCCCTGGGCGATCTGCGGCGGCTGATCGGTGTCAGCGGCATCGACACCGATCTGGAGACGGACCTGCCCGAGGCGCTGCCGCCCACCGTCCAGCGCGCCGTCTACCGCGGCGTCCAGGAGGCCCTGACCAACGTGCGCAAACACGCCCCGGGCGCCACCGCGACCGTCCGCATCCGGCACCGGGACGGCGTCGTACGGACCACGGTCGGCAACACCGCGCCCACCCGCCCGGCGCTCCCGCTGCCCAGCGCCCACCACGGTCTCGCCGGGCTGCGCCAGCGCGCCGAACTCCTCGGCGGCACGGTCACCTCGGGCCCCACCGAGGACGGCGGCTACGAACTCCGCCTGGACCTGCCGGTCGGGCCGAACTGGTAGCCCGCGCCGGGGCGTCAGGCGCGGTGCGGGGCCGTGCCGTGCCGCACCCACACATTGGGTTCGACGTAGACGGCGCGGTCGTGGGCGAGGGAGCAGTGGACCGGGACAAGGGCTCCGGGCACCTCGACGTCGCCGTCGCGGTCGAAGGGCAGCCCGGTCCACCGGCGCCACTGGGCGAGCGAACCGCTGACGGTCATCGACGCCGGGGCGACCTTCTCGACGGTGCCGCCCGCCCTGACGTGCACCCGCAGCCAGGGGTCGGCGGGAAGGCCGTCGTCGCGCCCGCGGCGGGCGTACTCGGCCATGGGCACCCGGGGTTCGAGGTGCTTGGCCGTCGGGCGGACCGGGGCGAGCAGCGTGTCGTGGCCCTGCCGGGCGGCGGTCTCCCGCAGCGCGTCGAGCATGCGGGAGGACAGGCCCCGGCCCAGGTGGCCGGTGTCCACCGTGATCTCCAGCGCGCTGACCGTCGTGCCCGTGCGCCCCTCGCGCCGGTCCTCGAAGGCCCATGCCAGCACCCGGTCCCAGCCCTGGTCCGGCAGTTCCTCGCGGCCGTCGCGGGCGGCGTCGAACGGCACGCTCAGCCCCCGGGCCACCACCCGGTCCCCGTCCGTCGCCACCACGCAGTGCTCCGGAAAGTACTCGACCACCCCCGCCCGGCCGAGCAGCGCGCTGCCGATCACGTCGTGCGCGAGGAAGTCCGGCCAGGCGTGCTGGATCTCGTAGACCCGATCGGTCAGTGACGGTCGTTCGGCGAGCGAGGTGATCGATATGCGGTCGGTTTCTGTCACGACCGGGACCCTGTCACAGGGGAAACCGCGGGGCCAGCGCATTATCGCCCGGTCCCGGGAGAGGCTGACGGGCGGGCTCCGTCCGGCCTGACCGGTGCGCGCCGCACGCGCCTCCGTGCGCCGCCGCGGGCCCCTTCGAACCCGGTGTGCGCGGACACCCCGCTCGCTACGGTTGACCGGCCAATTCCGGTCGACTTCCTGGGGAACGAGGCGTTACGCCGATGCGGGACGGTGCACGTGTGGATCCGGCGGAGGAGGTGCTCCGGGCCGCCCGGGCGGCCGCGGCGGCGCTCCGGCCCGCGCTGCTTCAGCGGCTGCTCGCGGTGTACGGGGCCGACTGGCTGGCCCGCGTGAACGAGCGGCGCCGGCGGGAGGGACGCGAAAGACCGGGCCGGGGCCTGGACGACCACCGCTTCTGCCTGGCCGTCTTCGCGCACGACCCGGCGACCGCGGACTGGGCCCGCGAGGAGTGGCGCCGCGGCGCACGGCAGCTCGGCTCGCTCTCCAACCGCGCGGCGCACGACGAGCCGCTCACCCCGGCCGATGTGCACCGGGCCCGGTCGATCGCCCGCGCGGCGCGGGGCTGGCGCGTCGCCGCCCACCCCGCGCCGGACGGCGCGACCGGCTCCGCCCACGGCCCGCCACCGGCTCGCGGCAAGGACGTCACGACCGAGCTGCGGGTGTCCGCCAGGGACGCGTCCTACGGCGGGGTGATCGAGGTCCGGGTGACCCGGCGCACCGGGGACCGGCGGTCGTTCACCGTGAAGGTGCGGCTGCCCGTCGAGGTGCGGGACGGGCAGCTGCTGCGGATGCCGGGGCGCGGCGCCCCCGGTTCCGGGGGCGGCCCGCCCGGTGATCTCTATCTGCGCGTCCGCGTCGGCGGCTGAGAGCCGTCCCGGACCTGTCGTCCCGGACCTCCCGGCGGGCGAGTCGAACGCTTCGACTTCCCGCCTTCCCGCTCCGCACTGGAGTCACAGGAATCAGCCGCGTCACGGCCGCAACGCGGGCAGCATCCATGATCAACCGGGCGGACGGGGACTGACCAGGAAGTTCGGGCAAACTCCCCCGCGTTGGGCAAGGCTCCGCATAGCGTGCGTCACCGCAAGCGCTCACCCACCTCCGTGCGGTCCGCTTCCGCCGGACCCAGGCGCTCCAGGAGACCCGAGATGTCCCACGGCAGCCCAGAGTCGTACGCGAGCCCGGAGCCGTATGCCGGCCCGGAGCCGTACCCGGGCGCGGCCTCGTACGCGGACCGGCGGCCCGGGGCCGGCGGCTCGCCGGTGTATCCGGTCAGGCCAGGGAGCGTGCCCGCGCTGCCCGCGCCGCCGGGCCACCGCCCAGGGCTTCCCCCGGGCGAACCCTTACGCGACGGCGCGCAGCTCTGCCACTGGGGCGGGCACCACCAGGACCTGAGCGTGCTGCGCCGCGCCTACCACCGGCAGCGCGGTGTCTCGGCCCTGGCGGCCGTCGGCTGTTTCTCGCTCTTCCTCGCCCTCTTGGTCGGCGCGCCGTCCTTCATGAACAGGCGCCTGGCGGAAGGTCTCTCCGCCGGTCTGTTGCTCGCCCTCGCGCAGTTCCCCGCCGTCGGGCTCGCCCTCGCCCTGTACGAGCGCACCGCACGCCGGCAGGTCGATCCCCTGGCCCGCAGGCTGCACCGGCACGCGGCCGTTCCCGGCGCCGAGCCGGGGCCCGAGCGATGACCGACCTGGACGGCGCCGCCCAGTCCTGGTCCCTCGTCGCCTTCTGCACCGCCGTCACCGTGACGTTCCTGCTGTGCGTGCTGACCGGGCCCGACCGGGACGATCTCGAGGAGTTCTACACCGGCTACCGCGCGCTGTCCCCGCTGCGCAACGGCCTCGCCATCGCCGGGGACTACATCTCCGCCGCGACGGTCCTGACCATCGGCGGTGTCATCGCCCTGTGCGGCTACGACGGTGTCGTCCTGGCGCTCAGCACGCTGCTCTCGCTGCTGCTGCTGATGTTCCTGCTGGCCGAACCGCTCCGCAACACCGGCAGGTTCACCATGGGCGACACCTTCGCCCGGCGGATGCCCGGACGCGCGGTGCGCATCACCGCCTGCGCGGTCACCGTGGTCTCGCTGGTGCCCATGATGGTGGTGCAACTGGCCAGCACCGGGCAGTTGCTCGCCTTCATCCTCGGCTTCTCGGACGGTTCCCTGAAGACGGGCTGCGTCGTGGGCGCGGGCACGCTGATGATCGGCTACGCGGCGATCGGCGGCATGCGCGGGACGGCCCTGGTCCAGATCGTGAAGATGGTGCTGCTGCTCGGTTCCGGCTTCCTGGTCGCGGCGCTGATCCTGGCCACGTTCGACTGGAGCCCGGCCGCCCTGTTCGACACGGCCGCGCGGCGCAGCGGAGCGGGTCCCGCGTTCCTGGACTACGGGCTCCAGTTCGCCGGCGGCCCGCACCCGCGGCTCGACATGATCGGCACCCAGTGCGCGATCGTGCTCGGCGGCGCCTGTCTGCCCCACGTGATCATGCGGATGTGCACCGCGGACAGCACCCGCGAGGTGCGGCGGTCGATGTCCTGGGCCGTCACGTCGGTCGGGGCGTTCGTGCTGGTCATCGTGGTCATCGGGATCGGCGCCACCGCGCTGGTCGGACGGGCGGGCATCGTCGCGGCCGACCCGCGCGGCAACACCGCCTATCTGCTCGGCGCCCGGGCGGCCTTCGGCACGGAGGTGTCCCGGACGGAGACCCTGCTGCTCACCACCGTGACCACGGCGATCTTCCTCACGCTGCTCGCCTCGGTCGCCGGGATGACGCTGGCGTGCGCCAACTCCCTCGCGCACGACGTCATCGCCGCGCGGACGGACGGGATGTCGCCGGTGCGCGAGATGACGCTCGCCCGGGTCTGCGCCCTGGCCGTCGGCGCCCCGGTCGTGGTGCTCGCGGCGCTCGCCCAGAGCCGCAGCCTGCAACCGCTCGCCACCCTCTCCTTCTGCCTGGGCGCCTCGGCCGTCGCACCCGCCCTCGTCTACAGCCTCTTCTGGCGGCGCTTCACCCGGACCGGGCTGCTGGCCACCCTTATCGGCGGCTCCCTCGGGGTCCTGCTGCTGATGCCCGGCACCCGGCTGGTCTCCGGCTCCCCGACCGCCGCGTTCCCCGGCACCGACTTCGCCTGGTTCCCGTTCACCACGACGGCCCTGGTCTCCGTACCGCTGGGCTTCGCGTGCGGTTGGCTGGGCACCCTGCTGTCGGACCGCGAGGAGGCGGTCAGGGAACGCAGGCGGTACGAGGCGATCGAGCACGTGATCCTCGCCGGACCGCACCGCAAGGCCCGGTGAACCGGAGGGCACGCACGCTCAGACGAACGCGCTCCGGCCGGTGATCGCGCGGCCGACGATGAGCGTGTTCATCTCCCGGGTGCCCTCGTAGGAGTAGAGGGCCTCGGCGTCCGCGAAGAACCGGCCGATGTCGTAGTCGAGGACGATGCCGTTGCCCCCGAAGAGCTCCCGGGCCCAGGCCACGACCTCCCGCATCCGGGCCGTGACGTACGCCTTGGCCAGCGAGGAGTGTTCGTCCTTGAAGACCCCGGCGTCCTGGAGCCGGGCGAGCTGTACGAGCATGCCCCAGGAGGCGGTGATGTTGCCCAGGCTCTTGACCAGCATGTCCTGCACGAGCTGGAAACCGGCGATCGGCCGGCCGAACTGCTGCCGGTCCACGGTGTAGTCCAGGGCCAGTTCGTAGGCTCCGATCATGACGCCCAGGGCCTGCCAGGCGACGCCCGCGCGGGTGGCCCGCAGGATCTCCGCCACGTCGCGGAAGGAGCCGATGTTCTTCAGCCGGTCGGCCTCGGGCACCTCGACACCGGTCAGCGTGATGTCGGCGTTCTCGACGATCCGCAGGGAGGTTTTGTTCGCTATCTTCTCGGGCTCGAAGCCCGGGGTGCCCTGCGCGACGACGAAGCCCTTCACGCTGTCGTCCGCGACGTCCCGCGCCCACACCACCACGTGGTCGGCGAAGGTCGCGTTGCCGATCCAGCGCTTGGCGCCGTCCAGGATCCAGGTGTCGCCCTCCCGTCTGGCGGTGGTGCGCATGCCCGCGGCCACGTCGGAGCCGCCGAGCGGTTCCGTCAGCGCGAACGCCCCGATGGTGTCCATCCGCGCCATGCCCGGCAGCCAGCGGTCCCGCTGCTCCTGGTCGCCGCCCGCGTGGATCGAGTACATCGCCAGGCCGTTGTGGACACCGAAGAAGGTGGCGACCGACGCGTCGACGCGGCTCATCTCCATCGCCATCATCCCGGTCAGCAGATGGCTCGGCGCGGGGCGCTGACCGCTGTACTCCTCGTACGGGAGCCCGACGAGACCGCTCTCCCGGAACTTCGTGACGATCTCCCTGGGGAAGGTGCCCTCGGCCCAGTTCTCGTTCACCAGCGGCTTGATCTCGTCCCGCATGAAGGCACGCGTCTTCAGCAGGACCTTGCGTTCCTCGTCGGACAGCACGCTCTCGAAGTCGTAGAAGTCAGCGGCCGATTGCTCTACAGAAGTGCTCGACATGTCAGCCTTCTTCCACGCTTTCCCCGTACGATGCGCGACTCTGGCGTGAAGTCTGTGGTGTGTGCACACTTACGGGGTGGGGCGGGCGCCGAAAGCGGTCGCCGCCCTTTGTCACGGGGGGACCGGATCCGGATGAGCAGCCCGTCGCGCAAGTCCCGCACGTCCGCGGGCAGACCCGGCCCGGCGCCGCGTCCCTCCGGGAGGACGGAAGCGTACGCCGGGCGTCTGCTGTGCTGGACCCTCGCGACGGCGATGGTCACGGCCGCGGTGCAGGCCGTCGCCTCCCCCGGCGGGACGTGGTGGCGGTACGCGTGGCCACTGCCGTGGTGCCTGCTGCCGCTGTGGGCCGGTCTGTGGGGCGTGCTCCGGTACCGGGCCAAGCGTGCCCGTCCCGGCGGAGGCCCGGACGAGGGCCCGGACGAGGGCCCGCAGGACGGGACGCGGACGGACTTCGACCGGGCGGCGTAGCAGCGAGCGGCCGGGTGCGGGCGGTGTGAGGCGCCGTCAGTCGTGAGCGGCGGCCGGGTGGGGCGTCACCAGGGCAGGGGCAGGCGTCTGGCGGCTTTCAGGCCCGCGGTCACCAGGGCGGCGTAGCGGGATCCGGGCATGCCGGGCGGGGGCGCGAGCGGCAGCAGATGCTGGGCGGCGACGGTCTGCGGTTCGGTGTACTTGCGGATCCCCTCCCGGCCGTTGCGTCGGCCGACGCCGGAGTCGCCAATGCCGCCCATGGGCGCGTCGGGCGACGCGCAGGCGGCGGCGAAGCCGTCGTTGACGGTGACGGCGCCGGTCCGCAGCCGGCCGGCGAGGCGGCGCCCGCGTGCCGGGGTGGTGAAGACGGCGGCGGTCAGGCCGTAGCGGCTGTCGTTCGCGCGGTCCAGGGCGTCGGCGGCGTCGCGGACCCGGTGCACGGCGACGACGGGACCGAAGGTCTCCTCGCGGCCGAGCAGCATGTCGTCGCCGACCGCGCCGAGCACGGTCGGCTCGTAGAAGTACGGTCCCAGGTCGGGGCGGGCGCGGCCCCCCGTGTACAGCAGGGCGCCCTTGGCGAGGGCGTCGCAGACGTGCCGGGCGACGGCGCCGAACTGGCGCGGGCCGGCGAGGGACCCCATGTCCGCGTCCCAGGTGGGACCGGTGGCGAGCCGCAACTCGCGGGTGCGCCGCACGAAGGCGTCCAGGAAGCGGTTGTGGACGTCCGCCTCCACGTAGATCCGCTCGGTGCTCACGCACAGGTGACCGGAGTTGGCGAAGCAGGCGCGCAGGGCGCCGCGGACGGCGCGTTCGAGGTCGGCGTCGGCCAGCACGATCAGCGGGTTCTTGCCGCCGAGTTCGGCCGAGAAGCCGATCAGCCGGCGGGCGCACTCGGCGGCCAGGGCGCGGCCGGTGGCGACGGAGCCGGTGAACATCAGGTGGTCGACGCGGCCGACCAGCGGGGGCCCGAGGACGGGACCCTCGCCGGTCAGCACCTGGAACAGGTCCGCGGGCAGCCCCGCCTCCAGCAGCAGCGCGCGCACCAGCAGGGCGCTGTACGGGGTCTGTTCGGAGGGCTTGAGGAGGACGGCGTTGCCGGCGAGCAGGGCGGGCACGGTGTCCACCGCCGCCGTCGCGAAGGGGTAGTTCCAGGGGCTGACGACACCGACGAGGCCCTTCGGGCGGTGGTGTTCGCGGACGCGGGTGAACAGCGGCAGGGCGCCGTGCCGCCGAGCCGGACGCAGATGCCTGCGGGCGGACCTGGCGTAGTAGCGAGCGGTCAGGGCGACGTTGGTGAACTCGTCGAAGGCGCTGATCCGGGCCTTGCCGGTCTCGGCCTGGATGACATCGAAAACGTCGGTGCGGCGCTCCAGCAGCAGGTCGTGAAAGCGCAGGACGACCTCGCCGCGCTCGGCGACCGGCCACCGCGCCCAGTCGGCCTGCGCGCACCGGGCCCGCACGGCGGCGGCCCCGACGTCCACCGGTTCGCAGGACGGCATCCACCCGATACGGCCCCCGTCGACCGGCGCGCACACGGCGAGCGCCGACCGGCACGACGGCGCGGCACTCAGCAGCGCGAGATCACGGGCACGGCCGGGAAGCCGGGCGGCGGCGCGCGGGGGCAGACCGTGCGCGGGGTCGTACGCGGGATCGCGCGCGAGGGAGGTCATGGGAGTTGTCCGGGGGTGGGGGCGGGGGCGGATGCCGGCGGTATCGGTGTCGCCGCCCCTTCGTTCGCAGGGGTCAGGCGGCGGGGCAGGGCGACGAGGCTGACGGTCGTCGCGGTGAGGGTGACGGTGACAGCGACCCAGGAGGAGGCGGTCATGCCGTGCAGGAAGGCGTCCTCGTAGGCGCGGCGCAGTGCCTCCTGGGCCGACGGCGGCAGGCCGGCGCCGCGCGAGGGGTCGGCGAGGGCCGTCGTGGCGTCGGTGTGCGCGGGCAGCCGGGCCGCGTACGGGCCGAGTACGTCGTGCAGGCGGGCGGTGGACACGGCCGCCAGCACCGAACCCTGTACGGCGACCCCGAGGGCGGAGCCCACCGCGCGGGTGACGTCGTTGATGGCGGAGCCGAGGGCGAGTTGGCGGACGGGCGCGGTGGCCATCACCGACTCGGTGCCCGCCGTGCCGGTCATCCCCGAACCGAGCCCGGCCAGGACCTGGAAGACCGCCAGATGCGGGAAACCGTCCGCAGGCCCGGTGTCCGCCAGGACGACGAAGGCGGCGGCCACCGCCGTCAGGCCGAGCGCCGCCGTGGCGCGCGGGCCGCACCGGGAGATGAGCGGGACGGCCAGGGCCGCCCCCGCGCCCAGGGCGAGCGGCAGCGGCAGGCTGCGCAGTCCGGCCTCCCAGGGCGAGTGCCCGAGCACCTGCTGCAAGTACAGCGCGACGATGAACAGGGAGCCGAACACGGCCACGGCCATGAGGGCGATGACCGCGGCCGCCGCGCCGATCCGGGGCTCGCGCAGCAGCGCCAGCGGCAGCATGGGATCCGGGTGCCGGGTCTGCTGGAGCAGGAACGCCGCCAGCAGCACCCCGGCGGCGCCGAACGCGGCCAGCACGGGCCCGCTCGTCCAGCCCCGCGCGGGACTCTCGATCACGGCCCACACCAGACACAGCAGCCCGGCCGTGGACAACAGCATGCCGCCTAGATCGACACGCCGCCGACCACCCGGACCGTCAAAACCGGCGCCCCGCCGACCATCCGCACCGCCGAGATCAACGCGCCGCCGACCACTCGAACCGTCGGCGTCGACGCGCGGCCGGCCACCCAGCCCGCCGAGACCGACGCCCCGCCGACCACCCGGACCATCGGCGTCGACGCGCGGCCGGTCACCCGGACCATCGGGGTCGACGCGCGGCCGGCCACCCAGCCCGCCGAGACCGACGCCCCGCCGGTCACCCAGACCGTCAAAACCGGCGCCCCGCCGACCATCCGCACCGCCGAGACCGGCGCCCCGCCGACCACCCGGGCGTGACGGTGGCACCAGGACCACGGCCAGCAGGATGCCCACCGCGGCCACCGGCACGTTGACCCAGAATCCGGCGCGCCAGCCGAAGTGTTCGACCAGCCAGCCGCCGGCCACGGGCCCGCTCGCGCACCCGGCGCCCGCGATCGCCGCCCACAGCGCGATGGCCCGGCGGCGCAGGTCCGGCTCGGGAAAGAGGCCGACCACCGTGGACAGCGTGGCGGGCATCAGCAGCGCGGCGCCCGCGCCCAGGGCGAACCGGGCGGCGATCACCTGGCCGGTCGCCCCGGCCAGCGCGCCGCCCGCGGAGGCCAGCGCGCACACCACGAGCCCGGCGACGTAGGCACGGCGGGCCCCGACCCGGTCGGTGAGGGAGCCGGTGGTCAGCACGGTGCCGCCGAGCACGAGGGCGTACCCGTCGACCACCCACTGCACGTCGGACAGGTCCGCCGCGAGATCGCGCTGTACGGCGGGCACGGCGATGTTGAGGACGGTCAGGTCCAGGCCGACGAGGTACAGGCCCAGACAGACGGTCGCGGCCACGGCCCAGCGCCGCCGGTCCGGCGGTTGCGACGGCGGGGGCGGCGGCGGCCGCAACCGCGGCTGCTGCGGCTGCTGCGGACGGGCCGGTTCCGGGGCGGGCATCAGGCGATGCGGTGGCGCTGGACGGTGACGGAGCACAGCTGCTCGAGCCGCTCCCGGGCCGGGGAGGCCGGCAGCAGACCGGCGACCGCCGTCCACGCCTCCTCCAGGAGCCGGTCGGCCTCCCGCGTGCACCGGTCGAGCGCGCCGCACGCCTCGATGCGCTTGGCCGCGCGGAGCGCCGAGTCCTCGTCGAGACCGGCGACCACCTCCGTCCACAGCGCCCGCATCTCCTGCCGCGGCAGCAGCGCCACCGCCCAGGCCAGCGGGTACGTCACCTTGGCGTTGAGCAGGTCCTCGGCCCGCCGCTTGGTGAGCACGCCCCGGTTGCGCACGCCCGTCAGATCGGCGACGTCGTCGGTGATCTGGTAGGCGGTGCCGACGGCGCTGCCCAGCGCGGCCAGCGCCTCGCGCTGCGCGGACGTCGCACCGCCGACCGTCGCGCCGATGAGGAACAGCGAGGCGACCGGCGCGCCGGACTTCAGCCGGTGCGTGAGGGTGAGCAGTTCGAGCAGCGCGGCGTTGTCCCCGCTCTTCAGGGCCACCGCCATCTCCTCGTGGTGGCCCTGGAGGTCGAGCGCCTGACCGGCGTGGGCGGCCCGCACCGCGCCGAGGTACGCCTCGTACACCGCCGTGCGCAGCGCCGGATCGGCCGGGAGCGCCCGCCGTACGGCGCGGTCCATGCTGAAGTAGGCGGCGGTGCCCGCGGTGATGACGGGGGCGGTGCCGTGCACCAGGTGGCCCGCGGGGCGCCCCCGGCGCAGCTCGGCACCGTCCTGGATGTCGTCGATGAGCAGCGAACCGGTGTGCATGAGTTCGCAGGCCGCCATCAGCTCCCCGTAGCGGCCGCCGTCCTGTCCCAGGGCCTCGATCACCGAGGCCATCAGCAGCGGCCGCCAGCGCCGGCCGCCGCCCTCCAGCAGATGCCGTACGGGTGCCACCATCGCCTGGTGCAGCCGCCGGTCGAGGCGGGCGGCGGAGACCGAGCCGAGCGGCGGCCCCGTGGCGGCGAGCAGTTCGGCGGTCAGCTCGGCCCCGGGCCGGACCGGGTAGAGCCGGTCCACCGCGGCGGCGAGCAGCAGCCCCTGTTCCTCGTCCACGGCGGGCGCGAGCCGCTCGTCGACCGCGGGCGAGGGCCGCTGCCCGGACTCGTCCGGCGGCTGCGGCAGGTCCCGCGGAGGCGGTGCGTCCTGAGGCTGCCCGATGTGCCCGGCGTGCGGCGCCGCCGGCGGTTCGTGCGCCCGGGCCGCCAACTCGTCGCGGTAGGTGGTCCGTCGGGGGGTGTCGGCATCGAGGGCGAGCGCGTCGACGCCGAGCAGGTCGTCCACCGAGTCCCGTACCCGCTCCGGCAGCAGCCCGGCCGCGGCCAGGACCCAGCCCATCCGGCGCGGCACGACCGAACGGGCCCTGGGGCGCTGTACGACGCGCGCGACCGCGACGGCGACCTCGCGGGGCCGCAGCGGACGGAACAGCGGCGGGCCGAGGCCCCGGCCCGCCGCGGTGTCCACCACGTACGGCAGCACCGCCGAGACCCGGGGTCCCGTGGCGCGGCGGCCCTCCCTGCGCAGCGCCTCGGAGAGCGCGAGGACCGCGGCCTTGGTGGCGCTGTAGGTGGCCAGTCCGGCGAGCGGCTTGAGCGCGCACGCGCTCGCCACGTTCACGATGTGCCCGCCGCCGTGCTCCCGCATGGCCGTCCACGCGGCGCGGCAGCCCGCCAGCACGGCGCCGAGGTTGACGTCGACCATGTGGGCGGAGAGTTCCGGCAGTTCGTCGGCGAAGGGGCCGTCGCCCAGCACTCCGGCGTTGTTGACCCACACGTCCAGACGGCCGAACTCCGAGACGGCCGCGCGGGCCAGTACGGCCGCGGCGTCCGGATGCCGCAGGTCCACGGTCACCGCGCGGGCGCGGGCGCCCAGTTCCGTCGCGGCGGCGTGCACGGCGGTGCCGTCCACGTCCGCCAGCACGATGCGGAACCCGCGGGCGGCGAGTTCGGCCGCCACGGCCTTCCCGATCCCCCGACCCGCACCGGTCACCACGGCAACACGCGGCTCCGCGCCGCCGGAACTCTCGTCGACCGCCACCTGCCGCCTCCCACCTCGCCTGTGCTCGACCACGGCTCGTGCCCGACTCGTGCACGCGTGCACTCGTTCCCAGCGTTCGGGATGGCGCCGCATCGCGCGACCGGAGACTCACCCGAAGGTGGCGGGGCCGCTGCCCGGCCCGTGCCCCGTACCGCGCATCCGTCGGCCGCTCGACGGGCGAATGACTCGGTAGGCGTTGTCGTACCGGCCTCGCGCCCGCGCCGGGTGCGCCGGCCGGTACGGCACCCGTCCCCGCTCCGGAGACAGCGAAAGGCGCACCTGCGTGAGAAGGCATCACCCACCCGCCGAGGCCCACGCCGCCGCGCAGGCCGTGTGCGGGTCCGGCATGACACTGACGCCCGTCAGCAACCGGCGCGACGGCGGCGTGTGGCGGGCGGCGGGGCCGCTGGGCTCGGTGGCCGTCAAGGTCGGCACGGGACCGCAGGGCGCCCTCGTCGCCGCCCGCGAAGCCTCGGTACTGCGGGCCGGGTTCGCCGGGAGCGACGCCGTCCTCGGACACGGGCGCCGCGAGGGAGCCGCCTGGACGATCACCCCGTGGTACGAGGGGCCGTCCACCTGGGACGCGCTCAGCGCCCTGCGGCGCAGCGAGGGTGACACGGCCGTCGCGAAGCGGCACGTGATCGACCTGTGCGACGCGGTGGCGGAGCTGCACGCCACCGGCTGGGTGCACGGCGGGCTGCAACCGCAGCACAGTCTGCACACCGCCAAGGGCGTACGGTTCATCAACTGCGCCTGGGCCTGGCATCCGTTCAGACTGGCGCCGTCCGGCCTGTTCACCGGCGGTCTGCCGCACCTCCTGGCCCCGGAGGTGGCCCGGTCGGTGCACAACGGGGACCGGCCGGTCGCGCCCAGCCGGTCCGCCGAGGTCTACACCGTCACCGCGGGCCTGTGGTGGGCGATCACCGGCGAATGGCCCCTGAACTACGCGGCGCTCGACCTGGACCAGGTGGAACTGGCCCCGTCGGAGCTGCGGCACCGCATCGCGACGTGCCGCATACCGCTGCGCGGCCCCTGGATGTGGCCGTCGGTCCAGGACGTGCTCAGCGTCGTCCTCACGGCACCCCCGGCAGAACGCCCGACGGCAGCCGACCTCGCGTCGGACCTGCGCGGGGCGCTGTGAGGGGCGGCGTACGGAGTGGGGTGCGGGGCGGCCGCGAAGGGGCCGTGAGGTGACGCCCCGGCCGGCGTGAGGCCACCGGGCCCGCCCGCACGGCCGGGGGAACCGCCGTGGGCCCCGAGTCCCGTCACGACCGCCCTCGCCACGCACCACGCCCGTCCGACCGTGGCCGCGCCCGGCCCCACCGGGCGGACCGGGCGGACCGGGCGGACCGGGCGGACCGGGCGGACCGGGCGAGGCGAGGTGGGCGCGTGCATCAGCGGGTCGCGCGGCGTACCGCGCGCCTCGTCCGTCCGCCCCGCCTGTCCAGAGCATCCGGACGAACCCGGCCGTCCGCGTACCCGCTCGGGCCGCTCGCCCCGGGCAGGGCCGCGCCCCCTGCGCCGCGCCGCCCACCGCACCGTCCCCGTCCCGCCCCGCTCCCCCGGCCCCTCCCGAGCCCCGAGCTGCGCCCCCGTCCCCCCGAGGTGACAATGGCGAAGATCGCCGTGCGTCTGGCGTGGCGGCAGGTGTGCTGTCCGGTCAGGGGCAGCGCCGGGGAGGACCACCAGCAGCAGGGGGGCCAGCCGGAAAGGCCGTAACCATGCACGTTGCCGTGGTAGGACAGGGCTACGTCGGACTGACCGGCGCCGTCGCGCTCACCCTGCAAGGTCATCACGTCACCGGCGTCGAACAGCTCCCCGCGCGCCTGTCCTCCCTCCGGAGCGGCCAGGCCCCCGTCTTCGAACCGGGCCTGCCCGAGCAGCTCGCCGCCGCGCTGGCCACCGGCCGTCTCGCCTTCACCGACGACCTGACCCGGAGCCACGCGCACACGCCGTTCGACATGGTGCTCATCGCCGTCGGCACCCCGCCGAGCCCCACCGGCGCCGCCGATCTCTCCCAGGTCCACGCGGTCCTGGACGAGACCACCACCCTCACGCCGCCGCCCCTCGTCGTCCTGAAGTCCACCGTGCCGCCGGGCACCAGCAGCCGCCTGGCGGAGGCCCACCCCGGGCTGCGCGACCGCTACGCCTACAACCCCGAGTTCCTCAACCAGGGCAGCGCCCTGGAGGACTGGGCCACCCCGGCCCGCATCGTCGCCGGGACCTGGCACCCGGACGCCCTGCACGGCCTCCAGCACCTGTACACCGGCGTCGCCAGCCCCTGGGTCGCCACCACCCCCACCAGCGCGGAACTCGTCAAGTACGCGAGCAACGCCTACCTGGCCACCAAGATCAGCTTCGCCAACGAGATCTCCCGCCTCTGCCACCTCCCGGACGCCGACATCGACCAGGTCATGCGCGGCGTCGGCTACGACCCCCGGATCGGCCACGCCTTCCTCCAGCCCGGCATCGGCTACGGCGACTCCTGCCTGCCCAAGGACACCGCGGCGCTCGCCCACTGGGCCGCCCAGCAGCACCTGCCCACTCCCCTGCTGCACGCCACGATCGGCGTCAACGACGCCCAGCTCGACCTCCCCCTCGACATCCTGGACGCCGAACTCGGCGACCAGCTCGTCCACGCCACCGTCGCCGTCCTGGGCGTCCGCTACGAGCCCTGGAGCGACGACCTGCGGGCCGCCCCCAGCCGCCACGTCGTCCCGGCCCTCCTCGAGAGAGCCGCCCACGTCCGCGTCTGGGACCCCTCCACCCCCGCCGACACGATCACGCACCTCTTCCCCGGCGCCCACGCCGCCCCCGACCTCACCACGGCCCTCACGGGCGCCCACGCCGCCGTACTCCTCACCGAGTGGCCGCAGACCGTCGAGACCGACTGGTCCGCCGCCGCGCCGCTGCTCACCGCGCCCCGGCTCGTCATCGACGGCAAGAACTGCCTCCACCCCGAACACCTCGCCGGCCTGCCCATCCGCTACCGCAGCATCGGCAACCGCCGGCCCACCACGCACAACCCCAACCCGAACCCCGACCTCACCAACCCCCAGTACGAAGCATGACCGCGCCGACGGCGAGGAGAGCCCACCGGTGAACACGTCGCCGCCGCCGGAGACGCCGCTCGAACCCTCGATGTGGGCCCCGATGCGCCGCCCCGTCTTCCGGGCCCTGTGGATCGCCCAGCTGGCGGCCAACATGGGCACCTGGATGCAGACCGTCGGAGCCCAGTGGCTGATGGGTGACCTCGGGGGCGGCGCCTTCGAGGTGGCGCTGGTGCAGACGGCGACGACCCTGCCGGTGTTCGCCCTGGTGCTGCCCGCCGGCGCGCTCGGCGACATCCTCGACCAGCGGCGGCTGCTGCTCGGCGGCCAGCTGCTGATGTTCCTGGGCGCGGCCGCGCTGGCGGGCGTCACCGCCGCCGACGCCGCCACACCGCTGATGCTGCTGACCCTGACCGGTGTGATGGCGGTGGGCGAGGCGTTCTGCATCTCCTCCTTCCAGTCCATCCAGCCGGAACTGGTCAGCCACGACGAGATCCACCAGGCGGCGCTGCTCAACAGCGTCAACGGCAATGTGGCGCGGGCGGCGGGACCGGCCGTGGGCGGCGTCCTGATCTCCCTGACGGGCCCCGCCGCGACCTTCGCCGTGAACGCCCTGTCCTTCCTCGGCGTGCTGGTCGTCCTGTACTTCTGGCGCCGCCCGCCCGCGCACCGCCCGCTCGGCGCCGAGCACGTGCGCGGCGCGATCCTGGCCGGTGCCCGCTATGTGCGCAGCGCCCCGCAGTTCAGCGCGGTCCTGGGCCGCTCGGGGCTGTTCATCGTGTTCGCCGGCGGTCTGTGGGCGCTGCTGCCCGCCGTGGCCCGGGGCCCGCTCGGGATGAGCGCGGGCGGGTACGGGCTGCTGCTGGGCAGCGTCGGCCTCGGCGCCGTGGCCGGCGCGGCCCTGCTGCCCGCGATCCGCCCGCGGATGTCGACGAACGCTCTGGTGACGGCGGCCATGATGCTGTACGCGGCGATGGTGGCGGTGATCGGCGTGGTCACGTCGCCGTTCGCCGCCGCCCTCGCGCTGCTCGTCTCGGGCCTGGCCTGGGTGACGGTCCTGTCCGCGCTGTCCGCCTCGGCGCAGATCCTCCTGCCGGCCTGGGCGCGGACCCGCGGGCTCGCCTACTACCAGCTCGTCTTCATGGGCGGGCAGGCGCTCGGCGGGGTCGGCTGGGGCCTGGTCGCCGACTGGACCGGCGTCCGGGCCTCGTTCGTCATCGCGGGCGCCGGTCTTTTCCTCGCCACGGCCGCCGGCATGCGGCGGATGACCCTGCCCTCCCGCGCCAACGACGTGACGCTCAGCAGGCACTGGCCGGAGACGGAGGCCATGGAGTGGCCGGGCCGGGACATCGGCCCGGTCCTGGTCATGGTGGAGTGGCAGGTCGCCCGGGAGCACGCCGGGGCGTTCATCGACGCGATGCGGCCCGTCGGCAAGGCCCGCCGCCGTACCGGCGCCACGATGTGGGGCCTGTACGAGGACATGGAGGACCCGACCGTCTTCGTCGAGACCTTCACGGTGTCCTCGGAGCGGGAGCATCTGCGCCAGCACCTCGAACGCGGCACGGTGGAGGACCAGGTGCAGGAGGCGCTGGCCAAGAGCTTCACCAGCCCGGGCGGCGGGCCGACGGTGCGTCATCTGATCTGGGCCTACGCCCTCGACCGGGAGGACGAGCTGCCGAAGGCCCCGCCGCCCGCGGTCGGGCGGTAACTTCCTGGGGCACATTCCAGCCAGTTCCTGACGGGCTTCTCCGCCCCTCCGGGCAGTCGCGTGCCACTAGCACATCGACGGCCGTCGCGCGGGCGGCGCCCGGTTCTGTCCTGCCCACACCGGGAAAGCTCCGGATGACGGTCTGCCGAGGTTCACCCGTTGGTGCGGTGGCCGGGCCCCGGTCGGCGCCGAACGAGTAGCGTGTGTCACGGCCTGAACCCTTCGGAAGTGAGGGGACCTCCATGCCGAGGAAGGACATGTTCCTGTTCACCGAGCCTGCCGACGCCCGGCTGCTGGTGCGGGACCTGACCTCCGTGGACGGCGACACCGAGCGCACCGTGGCGCTGATCGGTGAACTCGACGTGCGCACCGTCGGGATACTGAGCGACACCGTCGTCACCCGGATCAAGGCCGGCAGGCCGTATGTACGACTGGACCTGTCGGGCGTCTCGTGGTGCGACAACGCCAGCCTGTACATGATCCTCGGGGTCCGGCGCGCCCTGCACACCACGGGCGGCCATCTCGACCTGACGAGCATCAGCCTGTCGGTGGAGCGCGCCATCGTGCGCAACGGGCTCAGCCGTCTGCTGCACCCGCAGGTGGCCTCGCCCTGCTGCTGCGGCGCGGCGGCCGCGAGCGCCCCCGCGGCCGGATGACGACAGGCGAAACCGCGCCGGATCGGAAACAGTGGGACAAACCGTCCAGGAACCGTCCCGGCACAAGGAGCAGTCCCATGGGAGTTCGAGTCGCCGTCGTCCACTACAGCGCCACCGGCAATGTGTACGCCCTGGCCAAGGCCGTGGCCCAGGGCGCCGGAAGCCGCGGCGCCGAGGTGCGGCTGCGCCGGGTGGCGGAGCTCGCGCCGGACACCGCCGTCGACGCCAACCCGGCCTGGCGGGCCCATGTGGACGCCACCCGCGACGAGGTGCCCGAGGCAACGCTCGAGGACCTGGAGTGGGCGACCGCGTACGCCTTCGGTTCGCCGACCCGGTTCGGGAACGTCACGGCGCAGCTCAAGCAGTTCCTCGATCTCACCGGCGGTCTGTGGCAGGCGGGCGTCTTCCACGGCAAGCCCGTGACCAGCTTCACCTCGGCCATGAACCGGCACGGCGGACAGGAGTCGACCATCCTGTCGCTGAACAACGTCTTCTACCACTGGGGCTGCGTCATCGTGCCGCCCGGCTACACGGACCCGCTGCTCTTCGCCGCCGGCGGCAACCCCTACGGCACGAGCTGGGCCAGCGGCGGCGGCGAGGGCCCCGACGAGGCGACCCTCGAGGCCGCCCGCTACCAGGGCCGCCATCTGGCGGACATCGCCGACCGCCTGCGCGGCTGAAGCCCGGCCCCGTTCAGTCCCCCGCCCGACCGGCCAGGAAGGCGCTCAGGCTGTCGAGGAGCATGGTGCTGCCCTGCTCGCCCATGTCGCGCTCCTCGGCGGTGTCGCAGATCTGGCTGAGCACGATCCGGGTGTGCCGGTCGTCCCGCGCGTCGAGGTCCACGACCATCGCCGGCGGCTCGGGCCGGCCCGGCACGTCCATGCCGACCACCAGCCGCCGGTTCTCGGCGACCTCCAGGCAGGAGCCGGTCAGCGGGACCTGCCCGCCGTCGGGGGTGACCATCGTGGCCTTCCAGGCCCCGCCCGGACGGACGTCCATCTCGACGGAGCCGGGCGCGGCGTACGCCCACCCGGCGTACTGCTCGGCGGTGGTCCACGCCTGCCACACCCGGGCCACGGGGGCGTCCAGGGTGCGGGTCAGGGTGTACGGGAAACCGTCGGCCGGGGTGCTCCGCTCGGTACTCATGTTCCGTCTCCTCGTCTCGTCGGCCGGTGGAACTGTCGCACCTGTAGACGCACGGGGACCCGTGAAGTCATCGGCCCGACGCAGATCCGCCCGGCCGGGCGGGACTTGACGGCCCGCGGCCGGTGACGCGCGCCGGCCCGGCGGGGCGTCCGCTACGCCCTGCCGCGGCGGCCCCTGCGCCGCGGCTGGGCCGGTTCGTGCCTGCGTCCGCGGGCGCGGCGCCGCGCGGGGACGGGGGCCGTGTCACCGCCGCCGAAGCCGGGACCCGGCGGTGCGCTGAAGCCGCCCGGCACGGGCGCCGCCGCGCCCGGCGCCGCTCCGGCACCAACGTCCGGTGCGCCCGTACCGGCTTCCGGCGCGCCCGTGGCGGCTGCCGGGGCGGCGGCGGGACGCGAGCGGGGCACGGCGCGTCCGACGATCCGGGCGTGCGTCATCAGCGGGGCGCACGCGGCGCACACCTCGGACAGCGTCCAGACCTGGCCGACGGCCGGGTCGTGGCGCATCACGAGCAGCACGGTACCGGCGCAGTGCACCTGGGTGCCCTCGTGCGTGGAGCACTGCGCCTGACGGCAGGCGCAGGCGGCGTCCGGGTGGACGGTGGCGGCGCGGGCGTGGGCCGCCACGTGCGCCTCGGCGAACCGGCGCAGCGCGGCGAGGTCCCGGGAGCGCGGCGGCATGCCGCAGGGCGAGGAGCACGCCACGGAGGCGGTGCGGTCACTGTGGCCGGTCACCCGGACCGTCCAGATCCGCCCCGGACGGCGGGTCGGGGGCGTTTCGGTGTACGCGAGATCCAATGCCGGCAGTCCTTCGGAAGAGAAGAGAGATGGTGCGCGCGACGTACGCGCACTGTCATGTGTACCCCGCTCTCCCGTCCGCCAAGACCACCGGGTACTCCACCGGCCCGCCGCGCCGCCGTCTCCCGGGTGCCCGCCAACTTCTACAGTGCTGTAGATTCGAGCCACGGGGGTTCGCACTGCGGGCCCGTTCGGACGCACGCGTCGATGAGGAGAGCAGCGTGGGAGTTTCCCTGTCCAAGGGCGGCAATGTCTCGCTCAGCAAGGAGGCACCGGGCCTCACCGCCGTCCTGGTCGGCCTGGGCTGGGACGTGCGCACCACCACGGGCACCGACTACGACCTCGACGCCTCCGCGCTGCTGCTCGGCGACTCCGGCAAGGTCCTCTCCGACCAGCACTTCGTCTTCTACAACAACCTCAAGAGCCCGGACGGTTCGGTCGAGCACACCGGCGACAACCTGACCGGCGAGGGCGAGGGCGACGACGAGACCGTCAAGGTGGACCTCGCGGCCGTACCGGCCGAGGTCGACAGAATCGTCTTCCCGGTCTCCATCCACGAGGCGGACCTGCGCGGTCAGAGCTTCGGCCAGGTCCGCAACGCCTACATCCGGGTGGTGAACCAGGCGGGCGGCGCCGAACTCGCCCGCTACGACCTGTCCGAGGACGCCGCGAGCGAGACCGCGATGGTCTTCGGCGAGCTGTACCGGCACGGCGCCGAGTGGAAGTTCCGCGCGGTCGGCCAGGGCTACGCCTCGGGACTGGCCGGCATCGCCGCCGACTTCGGAGTCGGTGTCTGACGGCGCCTCACCGGCCCGACCGCGCCGCCGCGCTGCGACGGCGCCGCTGATCCCCCGCCACCCGTCCGCGCGGTTCCCCCCTTCGGGGACGGGCGGCGGGACCCTCCCCTGCCGCCCGCGTGTCCACCCAATCGCATGCGGGCGGCAGGCTTTTCCGCGCGCGCCCTGTCCGCGTCCTGTCCCCGCCCTGTGACACGTACAACGCCGGTACGGAACGGGTTTACGTCCCCGCCGGCACATGACTACGGTGCTTGGATGCCCCCCAGTCTCACCGCCCCCACATTCCCCGTAAGACGCGGTTTTCGCGCCACGGGTTCCGTTCGCGCCACTGATTCCGGGCGAATTCCGCGGGAGGACGCATGAGCGGGACCGTGCGCCGCGCGAACGACGCCGGGACACCGCCGCCGGCCCCGGACACGCCCTCCCCCACGGGCACCGCCGGGAGCACGGCACCCTCGGCGCAGGGGGCACCGCGACGGCCCAGACAACGGGACGCGTTCTTCGACAACGCCAAGTACCTGGCGATCGTGCTGGTGGCGATGGGGCACGCCTGGGAGCCGCTGCGCGGTGACAGCCGCGCCGCCGCCGCGCTCTACCTCACCGTCTACACCTTCCACATGCCGGCGTTCATCGTCATCTCCGGCTACTTCTCGCGCAGTTTCGACGCGAGCCCCGCCCGGATCAGGCGCCTGGTGACCGGGGTCGCCGTCCCGTACGTGGTCTTCGAGGTGGCGTACTCGCTGTTCAAGCGGTGGGCCAACGACGACCCGAGTCACCCGATCAGCCTGCTCGACCCCTGGTATCTGACCTGGTTCCTGGCGGCCCTGTTCATCTGGCGGCTCACCACCCCGCTGTGGAAGGCGGTGCGCTGGCCGCTGCCCCTGGCGCTGGCGATCGCCGTGCTCGCCTCCGTCTCCCCCGACATCGGTGACGACCTCGATCTCCAGCGGGTCCTGCAATTCCTGCCGTTCTTCGTGCTCGGCCTGTGCCTGGAGCCCCGGCACTTCCAGCTCGTGCGCCGCCGGACGGTCCGCGTCCTGTCCGTGCCCGTGGCCGCCGCGGCCCTCGCCGTCGCCTACTGGGCGGCGCCGCAGATGAACGCCGCCTGGTTCTACCGCCGCGACAGCGCCCAGGAACTCGCCGCCCCCGGCTGGACCGGCGCGGTGATGACCCTGGCCCTGTTCGGCTGCTCCGTGCTCCTGGTCGCCTGTTTCTTCGCCTGGGTGCCGGGCCGGGCGACCTGGTTCACCGCCCTGGGCGCGGGCACCCTGTACGGCTATCTGCTGCACGGCTTCCTCGCCAAGGGCTCGCGCTTCTGGCACTGGTACGACCACGACTGGCTGCACCGGCCGGCCGGAGAGATCGCCGTCACCCTGATCGCCATGACGGTGATCACCGTGCTGTGCACCCCGCCCGTGCAGCGCGCCTTCCGCTTCGCGATGGAACCCGAGCTGAAATGGGCGTTCAGAGCCAGGACGGACGGCGCCCGGCGCGCCGCGTGACGTCCCGGCGGAGCGCTGTGCGGCACACTGTCTGCCGCACAGCGCCGTCGTACGAACAGAAGGTGGACGTCATGACCGACCAGCTCACCGTGAGCGTCCTGGGCACCGGCATCATGGGGGCCGCGATGGCCCGCAACCTGACCCGCGCCGGACACACCGTCAGCGCCTGGAACCGCACCCGGGAGAAGGCCGAGCCGCTGGCCGCGGACGGCGCGCGGATCGCCGACACCCCGGCCGACGCCGTACGGGACGCCGATGTCGTACTGACCATGCTGTACGACGGTCCCGCCGCGCTCGAGGTGATGCGGCAGGCCGCGCCGGAGCTGCGTCCCGGGACCGTCTGGGCGCAGTCGACGACCGCGGGCGTCGAGGCCGTCGGCGAACTGGCCGCGTTCGCCCGCGAACACCGGCTGGCCTTCTACGACGCTCCGGTCCTCGGCACCCGCGAGCCGGCCGAGGCCGGGCAGTTGCTGGTGCTCGCCGCGGGTCCCGAGCAGGAGCGCAGGACGGTGCAGCCGGTCTTCGACGCGGTCGGCGCGCGCACCGTGTGGACCGGGGACGACGGCGCGGCGGGCAGCGCCACCCGGCTGAAGCTGGTGGCCAACAGCTGGGTCATCGCGGCGACCAGCGCGACCGGCGAGGCGCTGTCCCTGGCAAAGGCCCTGGGCGTGGATCCGCAGAGCTTCTTCGACGCCATCGCCGGCGGGCCGCTCGACATGGGGTATCTGCGCGCCAAGGCCGCGCTGGTCCTGGAGGACCGGCTGACGCCGGCCAGCTTCGCGGTCGCCACCGCCGAGAAGGACGCCCGGCTGATCGTCGAGGCGGGCCGGCAGCACGGCGTCCGTCTCGACGTGGCCGCCGCGGGCGCGGAACGGTTCCGCCGCGCCGCCGCCCAGGGCCACGGCGACGAGGACATGGCCGCCGCGTACTTCGCGAGTTTCGACGACTAGGTGTATTGATCACGAGCGTTGTTGACACGAACGGGTCTTGATCATGGAGAAGACCTCCGGTGTGGTGGAGCTGTCTAGGACTGCACCGCACCGGAGGTCTTCGTGTCCCACCGTAATGCCCGGCTGACCGTTCAGAGCCGTGGACGGCGGGCGGTCGGGCGACACGCCACGGTCCGTGATTCCACCGAACGGGCTATCACCTCAATGGCCAGAGCCCCGCCCCGTGCTGTCATCGAAGGACCAGCCACCGATCGTGGGGAGCCGACCATGTACGAAATGCGAACCGGCACCGACCCCACGGGCCCCGGCCTCGCCTGGCACGTCATCGCCCGTGGCACCAACCACGCCCTGTGCGGCCAACCACTCAACCCCACCAACACCGCCCAGGACACCACCGACCGCCACTGCCTGCCCTGCATGAAAGCCTTCCAGCAACACATGGCCACCAGCACCACCTGACACACCACCACACGGCCGGAGGCAGAAAAGTGCCCCGGCCGGGCGGGGGACCTGGCCGGGGCGGGGACCCCAGGGCGGCGCGGGGGAAGCACCGGCCCGGGGTGGTGTGCGGTGTGGGCACGAAGGGCGGTCGCCTTCGCGGCGAAAGGCTCCATGGGGCTTCAGCCGAACGATCTTCCCCATGGGCAATAGGTGAGGCCCGGGGACACTGTCCCCTCCGTACCCACGTCTGTTGTAACGGCCAAGCTTCCGCCGTTGTTCCAGGCCGGACCCGGTGCGGGGTGTGAGGCCCGCCACTCGCCGCCGGGGGCGGCCCGGCCGTCCGCTACGGCGCGTCGCCCGCGCCGGCGGGCACGGCGGCGCCCGGGGCCGGGACGGTGCCGCCCGCCGCCCCGTCCGCCTCCTCCGCGTCGGCGATGCCGAGGCGCAGGTGCTCCACGTGGTACAGGGCCTGGTCGAGGAGGGCCGCCACGTGGTTGTCGTGCAGCGCGTAGACCACCGAGCGGCCGCGGCGGGTGCCGGTGACGAGCCCGAGGTTGCGCAGCAGCCGCAACTGGTGGGAGCAGGCGGACTGTTCCATGCCGACCGCGGTGGCCAGTTCGGTGGCCGCGCACGGGCCCTCGCGCAGCCGGGCGAGGATCAGCAGCCGGGACGGCGTCGACAGGGCCTGGAGCGTGGCGGCCACCTGGGGCGCCGTCTCCGGGGTGAGGCGGACACGTGGTGAAGCCGCGCCGCTGTCGGGGGTGTTCGCTCCATGGCCCATGGACACCATCCTACGGACCAGCCACACATGAATGGATGTTCAATCGTTCCTGTACGGTGGGTCCGCACCTCGCGTGCAGCAGCCCTGACCTCTGACGCGCCGAAGGACCCGTGCCGCCATGGCCACCACCGTGACCCCCGCCCCGTCCCCGCCCGCCGCGACGGCCGGCGCGCCCCGCCGCCGCACCCGCGTGCTGGCGCTGCCGGAGGCCCGCTGGGCCCTCGCCTCCCTGGTGCTCTTCCTGCTCGCGCTCCCGCCGCACCTGCTGGACGCCCCTGCCTGGACCTGGGGTCCGCTGTACGCGGCCGCCTGTGTCGCCGGCGGCTGGGAGCCGGCCCTGGAGGGCCTGCGGGCGCTGCGCGAGAAGACGCTCGACGTCGACCTGCTGATGGTCGTCGCGGCCGTCGGCGCCGCCGCGATCGGGCAGGTCCTCGACGGGGCGCTGCTGATCGTCATCTTCGCGACCTCCGGCGCCCTGGAGGCGCTGGCCACCGCACGGACCGCGGACTCGGTGCGCGGTCTGCTGGACCTGGCCCCGGCCACGGCCACGCGGCTGCTCGACGACGGCACCGAGGAAACGGTGGCGGCCGACTCGCTCGCGGTCGGCGACCTCCTGCTCGTACGGCCCGGGGAGCGGATCGGCGCGGACGGGCAAGTGGTCGGCGGCGAGAGCGAGGTGGACCAGGCCACCATCACCGGCGAGCCGCTGCCGGTCGCCAAGGAGCCGGGCGACGAGGTGTTCGCGGGCACCGTCAACGGCACCGGGGCGCTGCGGGTGCGGGTGCGCCGCGACCCCGCCGACTCCGTCATCGCGCGGATCGTGCGGATGGTGGCGGAGGCGTCCGGCACCAAGGCCCCCACGCAGCTCTTCATCGAGAAGGTCGAGCGGCGCTACTCGGTGGTCATGGTCGCGGCCACGCTGGCGCTGTTCGCGGTACCGCTGGCCCTCGGCGCCGAGCTGCGGCCGACGCTGCTGCGCGCGATGACGTTCATGATCGTCGCCTCGCCGTGCGCGGTCGTCCTGGCCACGATGCCGCCGCTGCTGTCCGCCATCGCCAACGCCGGGCGCCACGGCGTACTGGTGAAGTCGGCGGTCGTCATGGAACGCCTCGGCCACGTCGACACCGTCGCCCTGGACAAGACCGGCACCCTCACGCAGGGCACGCCCCGCCTCACCGATCTGCACGCCCTGCCCGGCAGCGGTCTCACCGAGGACGAGCTGCTGACCCTGGCGGCCGCGGCCGAGCACCCGAGCGAGCATCCGCTGGCCCGCGCCGTCGTGGCGGCGGCCCACGCCCGCCGGCTGTCCCTGCCGGCCGCCGAGGACTTCACCGCCGCCCCGGGCCGCGGGGTCAGGGCCACCGTACGGGGCCGGGTGATCGAGGCCGGCTCCCCCGCCCGGCTGCTGGACCGCCCGGGCGCCGGCTCCGCCGGGGTGCGGGACCTGGTGGACGAGGTCCGGGCGGCCGGGCGCACCGCCGTGCTCGTACTGGCCGACGGCCGGCCCGCCGGAGTGCTCGGCATCGCCGACGAGCTGCGCCCGGACGCCGCCGCGGCCGTGTCGGCGCTGACCGCGCTGACCGGCGCCGCGCCGCTGCTGCTCACGGGCGACAACGAGCGCGCCGCCGCACCGCAGGCGGCCGGGAGCGGCATCACCGACGTACGGGCGGGGCTGCTGCCCGAGGACAAGGTGGCCGCCGTGCACGGACTCCAGTTGGCCGGGCGCCGGGTGCTCATGGTCGGTGACGGTGTCAACGACGCCCCCGCGCTGGCCGCCGCGCACACCGGCGTCGCCATGGGCCGGGCGGGCTCCGACCTCGCCCTGGAGACGGCCGACGCGGTCGTGGTGCGGGACGAACTGGCCGCGGTGCCCGCGGTCGTACGGCTCTCCCGCGCCGCGCGCCGGCTCGTCGTGCAGAACCTGGTCCTGGCGGGCGCGTTCATCGTCGTGCTGGCCGCCTGGGACCTGATCGGCACGCTGCCGCTGCCGCTCGGCGTCGCCGGGCACGAGGGTTCGACCGTGCTCGTCGGGCTCAACGGCCTCCGGCTGCTGCGCGAGGCCGCCTGGGAGCGGGCGCGCGACGCCGGGTGAGGGGCAGGTGCCCGTACCCGCCCAGGGGTCGGCCGGCCGCCGGTCAGCCGCTCGCGGCCCGGGGTCCGGACGCCGCGGCGGTGGCGCCGGCGGCGTCCGGGTGGATGGCGAAGACCTGGTCGAGGCCGACGATGCCGAGGACGCGGGCCGTGTTGGCGGGCACCGCGGCCAGGGCGATGTCCGCCTGCGCGGCGAGGGCGTGGTTGCGGGCGACGATCAGGGCGGTCAGGCCGCTGGAGTCGCAGAAGTCGAGGCCGCCCAGGTCCAGGACGAGGAGCCGGCCCGCGGTGAGGGCGAGCGACTCCACCGCCCGGCGCAGGTCGGCGGCGGTGTCGTAGTCGAGGTCGCCGGCGACTTCCAGTACGGGACCGGTGCGGGCGTCTTGGATGGTGATCGTCAGCGGGCTCATGTCAGTCGTCCATGGCGGGGCGGTAGGGGGTCGAAAGGGGCGGGACGCCGAGGGCCAGCAGGGCGGTGTCGTCGTCCAGGCCGTCACCGAAGCTGTTCAGCAGCCCGGTCAGGGCGTCGATCAGCCGGTGCGGGCCGGCGGGCGCGAGGGAGGCGGCGAACCCGCGCAGGGCGTCGTCGCCGTACAGCTCGCGGCTCTCGCCGATGCGGGCCTCGGTGAGGCCGTCGCTGTAGAGCAGGAGGGTGTCGCCGGGTCGGAGGGTGGCGTGGGCGGCGGTGAAGGCGGCGCCCGGCAGGATGCCGACCAGCAGACCGCCGGGGGTGGGCAGGTAGTCGGCCCGGCCGTCGGCGCGCAGCAGCAGGGCCGGCGGGTGTCCGCCGGAGGCGAGGTGGACGCCGACCGTGTCGCCCTGCGGTTCGAGGACTCCGAAGATCGCGGTGCAGTAGCGCGGGTCGCCGCCGGTGTACCGCTCGTGCAGGACGGTGTTGAGGGTGGTCAGCGCGGCCACCGGATCGGGGTCGTGCAGGGCAGCCGCGCGCAGGGTGTAGCGGGTCAGCGAGGTGACGGCGGCGGCCTCGGGGCCCTTGCCGCAGACGTCGCCGAGGAAGAAGGCCCAGCGTTTGCCGTCGAGCGGGAACAGGTCGTAGAAGTCGCCGCCGAGCCGGTCCGCGGAGGCGGTGTGGTAGTAGGAGCCGACCTCCATGCCCGGTACGTCCGGCAGCGCGGCGGGCAGCAGGCTCTGCTGGAGGACGGCCAGCGCCTGCTGGAGCTGTCTGCGGTCGGCCTCCGCCTGCCGGCGGGCCTCCTCGGCCGCCTGCCGCTCGCGCAGCAGTTCCTGCTCGTAGGCGCGCCGGTCGCGGGCGTCGAAGACCGTGGTGCGCACCAGCATGGGCCGGCCCTCGCTGGTCGTCTTGACCTTGGAGGTGACGAGGACGGGCAGCCGGGTGCCGTCCGTCGCCTTCAGGTCGAGGGCGATGCCGCTGATGCTGCCCTGCATCCGCAGCAAGGGCGCGAAGTGGGTCTCGTGGTAGAGCTTGCCGCCCACCGTCATCAGGTCGGTGAAGCGCAGCCGCCCCACCACGTCCTCGCGGGTCAGGCCGAGCCAGGTCAGCAGGGTGGTGTTGATCCTGGCGACGGTGCCGTCGAGGAGGGTGGAGAGGTACCCGCAGGGCGCGGACTCGTACAGATCCTCGGCGCTGTCCTCGAGCAGGGCGGTGAAGGCGGCGTCCGTGCTGGCCCTGTCGTTCTCCGGGCGGTCGGGCCCCGGGCCCGCGGCGCCCGTCACGCCAGGGTCCGGACGAAGGCGGCTATCTCCGCGGCGGTGGCCTCGGGGGCGCTGAGCTGCGGGCAGTGGCCGGTCGCGGCGAGGGTGACGAGGCGGCTGCCGGGGATCGCCGCGTGCACGTAGGCGCCGACCTCGCGGGGCGCGATGACGTCCTGCTCGCATTCGAGGACCAGCGTCGGGACGGTCACCGTCCTCAGGTCGTCGCGGCTGTCGGACAGGAAGGTGGTGCGGGCGAAGACGCGGGCCACCGCCGGGTCGGTGGCGCAGAAGCTGTTGGTCAGCTCGGCGCCGAGTTCGGGCCGGTCCGGGTTGCCCATGATGACCGGGGCCATCGTCGCCGACCAGCCCAGGTAGTTGGACTCCAGGGAGTCGAGCAGTTCCTCGATGTCGGAGGCGTCGAAGCCGCCCCGGTAGCCCTCCTCGTCGATGTAGCGCGGCGAGGGGCCGATCATGACCAGGGCGGAGAACCGCTCCGGAGCGGCCGCGGCGGCGAGCACGCCGACCATGGCGCTGACCGAGTGCCCCACGAACACCATGTCCCGCAGGTCCAGCTCCTCGCAGATCTCCACCGCGTCGCGGGCGTAGCCGTGCAGCGAGGCGTAGCGGTCCTCGTGCCACGCCGACAGGTCCGAGCGGCCCGAGCCCACGTAGTCGAAGAGCACCACGCGGAATTCCTCCGCCAGCGCGGGGACGACGAGACGCCACATGTTCTGGTCGCAGCCGAAGCCGTGCGCCAGCATCAGCACCGGAGCGCCCTCGCGTCCGGTGATTGTCACGTTGTTCCTGCGCAGCGTGTGCATGATGGGGTCCATTGTCCCATCGCCGCCGCGCTCGCCCGTCGGCGCCCTTCGGCGGCCCCGCGATCACCGCTGCTCAGAGGTCGAGGACCGCGCGGAGCGCGTTGTCGACGAGCTCCTGCTGCTCGGGCCCGATGGTGCCGATGCGGGTGCCCGTCTCGAAACGGGACGCGGCGAGCTGGAGGAGGTTCACGGCGACCACGGAGGCGTCGACCGGGGAGGTCAGACGCACACTCATCGCGGTGTCCGGGTGGGCCGCCGGCGCGTGCAGCACCAGGGCGACCACGGCCCCGTAGGCGTCGGCCAGTCCGTCGAGGCTGACGACGAGGACGGTACGGGTGCCCTTGCCGGTGTCGACGTCCCAGATGTCGCCCTTGCGGACGGTCACAGGGCGTCGCCCTCGCCGTCGAGACTGAGCGGTTCGAGCGCCGCCAGCCTGCGGGCGGCGTCGAGCGTCATCTGTCTGCGCACGGCCTTGAGGATGTAGTCGTTCAACGAGGGGGACGCGGCGGCGGCGTCGCGCAGCGGTTTGTCCATGCTGTCGGGAATGCGGACGGTGATGGCACTCATGACGTCAAAAGTAGTGGCAGGAGTGGAGCCGGGGCCAGCGGTTCCTCAGTGATGGGCGTGCACGACGGCGTGTCCCTTGCCGCGCCCGGTCGTCCGGCGGCGATGACCCGGGCCGCCGGTGGCCGGATCGCACCGCCGGTTCCGGCAGGTGGGCCCAATGGCGGCAGCGGGCGCGGTGCCACGGGGATGAGCGGGTAGAGGGTGGAGGGCCGGGCCGGACGGACGGCCCGGCGACGGACTTCGAGGAGGCACTCGTGGCCGACTGTGACGACGGGGTACGGCGCATGCTGGAAGGGCTCCTGGCCGAAAGCCATGTGATGCCCTTCGAACGGCTGCCCGCGCGGGTGGCCGAACACGCCGTGGCGGCCGGTTTCCACAATGTGCTGATCTACCTCGGGGACCTGCAACGCGATGTGCTGCGTCTGCTCACCGGACTCGGCACCGACAGCGCGGGCAATCTGCCGCAGGGCAAGGCGGAGCTGCCCGTGGAGGGCACCGTCGCGGGCCGCGCCTACCAGTACGGCCAGCTGGTGCCCGCCGCCGACCGCCCGAGCGACGAGTCCTACGGCTGGTGGGTGCCACTGCTCGACGGCACCGATCGGCTCGGCGTGCTGCACGTGGCCACGCCCTCGGACTCCACCGCGACCCGGCAGGACATGATCACCCTGGCCTCGCTGGTCGCCATGCTCGTGGTCGGCAACCGGGACACCAGCGACACCTACGCCCGGCTGACCCGGCTGCGGCCGATGAACGTCGCCGCGGAGATGCAGTGGACCCTGATGCCGCCGAGCACCTACGCCGACCCCCGCGTCGTCATCGGCGCCGTGATGGAGCCCGCCTACGAGGTCAGCGGCGACGCCTACGACTACGCCCTGGCCGCCGACACCGTCCATCTGGCGGTCTTCGACGCCATGGGCCACAACACCTCGGCGGGCATCACCGCCAATCTCGCGCTGGGCGCCTGCCGCAACCACCGGCGCCAGGGCACCCGCCTGGAGGACCTCGGCGACGCGATCGAGGAGCTGCTGCTCGAACAGTTCGGGCCCAGCCGCTACGTCACCGGCGTCCTGGCCGAACTCGACACCGCCACCGGCGTCCTGTGCTGGGCCAACCGGGGCCACCACCCGCCGCTGGTGATCCGCGGCGGACGGTGGGCCACCCTGCTGCGGTGCCCGCCGTCCCACCCCATGGGCGCCGATCTGCACCTGCCCACCCAGGTGTGCAGGGAGCAGCTGGAGCCCGGTGACCGTGTCGTCTTCTACACCGACGGCATCACCGAGGCCCGGCGGCCCGGCGGGCCCGAGTTCGGTCTCGACCGCTTCACCGACTTCCTGATCCGCCATCACGCCGACGGGCTGTCCGTCCCCGAGACCTTGCGCCGGCTGACCCGCGCCCTGCTGAAGCACCACGGCGGACGGCTTCAGGACGACGCCACCATGCTGCTGTGCGAATGGCTCGGTCCGGCCGGTTCGGCCGGCCGGGCCGCACCGCTCGCCGGGCTGCCCGTGGCCGACGCCCGCCAGCCCCAGCGCGATCCGTCCCGCTGACCCGGCCCGGGACGGGTCAGACGCCCCGGCCCGCGGAGGCGGCGCGGTCCGCGAAGGCGCCACCGGCGGTGAACACCCGCCCGGCGAAGCGTTCGCCGATCCGGCGGTGGGCGGCGGCGTCCGGGTGGAGCGAGTCCGGCAGCGGCAGTTCGGCGTGGTCGGCCTCGCCGTACAGGTCGCGGCCGTCGAGGTAGTGCAGGTTCGGGTCCTCGTCCGCCCGCTGCGCGACGATGCGCGCCAGCTCCTCCCGTACGGCGTTCAGGGTCAGTTTCCCGCTCGCGCGCTCGGCCGGGTCGCCCGCGGCCGTGAAGCGCAGCCGGCCGGTGGCCGGCGAGGCGAGGTCGGGCATGCTCGGCCCCGGCGTGTCCTCGTGGATCGGGCACAGGATCGGCGAGACGACCAGCAGGGGCGCGGTGGGATGACCTTCGCGGACGGTGTCCAGGAAACCGTGTACGGCCGGGTTGAACGCACGCATCCGCATGAGGTCGTGGTTGACCAGGTTGATGCCGATCTTGACGCTGATCAAGTCGGCCGGGGTGTCCCGCATCGCCCGTGCGGTGAACGGGTCGAGCAGGGCGCCCCCGCCCAGCCCCAGGTTGACCAGCTCGGCGCCGCCGAGTGCGGCGGCGAGCGCCGGCCAGGTGGCGGTGGGGCTCGCCGCGTCGGACCCGTGGCTGATCGAGCTGCCGTGGTGCAGCCACACCGGGCGGCCCCGGTCGGGCACCGGCTCGACCGGGGCGTCGGTCCGCAGGGCGACGAGTTCCGTTCTCTCGTCGTGCGGCAGCCAGATCTCCACGTCCTTGACCCGGCCGGGCAGTCCGGTGAAGCGGAGGGTGCCGGGCGGGCCCGGCCGGACCTCGAAGGACCCCGCGGTCATGTCGACGGTCAGGACGTTGCCGCCGCGCACCGAGCCCTGACCGGCCGGGCGGCCGTCGACGAGCAGGTCGTACAGGCCGTCCGGACGGGGCGGTGCGCCGACGTACTCGCGCTTGGTGGGCAGGGTGTCCAGTTCGAGGGCGGTGGCACGGGTACGCAGGACCAGCCGTACGCCGGAGGGCTGGGACTCCGCCATGGCGAGCTGTCCGTCGGTGTTCTGGGCGCGGGCCCGGGCGGGCAGCCGGTGCGGCAGGAGCCCGTGTGCGGTGCGTTCCAGGTCGAGGGCGCCGCGCAGGAGGTCCGCGGTGATGGGTGTGTTGATCCAGTCGTGCTCGGTGGTGTGCATTGCCTCAACCTGTTGATCGATGGGTGGAGCGGTCCGCGTGCCGGGCCCCGGAGGGACGCGGCGCCGCTTCGGGGCGGCCGGGGACCCGGCCGTCAGGTCTGCGGCCAGTTGCGCAGCAGGGCGTCGAGGGCGTCCAGGACCCGCGACCAGGACTCCTGGCTGTCGGGGGCGCTGTGGCTGAACCCGCCCGCCAGTTCCAGGTCGACATAGCCGTGGACGACGCTGCCCATCAGGCGGACGGCGTGCGTCTGGTCCGGCTCCGTCAGGTCGTAGCCGCGCAGGATCGCGCGGGTCATCCGGGAGTGCCGGACGGCCGCGCTCGCCGCCGCCGTCTCGTGGTCGAGGCGGAGGCGGGCCGCGGCATAGCGGCCGGGGTGCTCCCGGGCGTAGTCGCGGAAGACGTTCGCGAAGGCGGTCAGGGCGTCCTTGCCCGCCCGCCCGGCGAGGGCGTCGGCGGCCCGGTCGGCCAGCTCCTCCAGGGCGAGCAGGGCGATCCGTGTCCTGAGGTCCTGTGAGTTCTTCACGTGCGAGTAGAGACTCGCGACCTTCACCTCGAACCGCCGGGCGAGCGCCGAGAGGGTCACCTGCTCGAAGCCCGCCTCGTCGGCCAGCTCGGCCCCCGCCCGGGTCAGCCGCTCCGCGCTCAGCCCCGCGTATCCCATGTCCTGCCTCCATCCTGCCTTAACCAATAATGCGTTTGCCTAAGCCCTTTAGGCAACCTAGCCTGCATCACATGAAGCCTCTGACCGAACTCGAGATCCGCGCGGCGTTCGTGAACTGCACCAAGGGCGAGGCCAAGCGCCTGTCCGTGCCGCGCGACCTGGCCGACCGGCCATGGGACGACCTGGACTTCCTGGGCTGGCGAGATCCCCAGGCGCACGAGCGCGCTTATCTCGTCACCGTCCTGGACGGCCGCCCGAAGGCCCTGCAACTGCGCTACCCCGGCTCCGCGCCGGGACAGCAGCGGCGCAGCATGTGCTCGATGTGCCTGACCACGCACACCGGCGGCGTCTCCCTGATGGTCGCGCCGAAGGCGGGCAGGGCCGGGCAGCAGGGCAATTCGGTCGGCGCCTACATCTGTAGCGACCTGGCCTGTTCGCTGTACGTACGCGGGAAGAAGGACGCGGGCATGGGCGCACGGCTGAAGGAATCACTCACCCTGGAGGAGAAGATCCAGCGCACGGTGACGAACCTCGCGGCGTTCTTCGCCACCGTGACCGCGTGACACGGGCCCGGCCGGCACCCGGTGCGCCGGCCGGGCCGGCACACCCGCCGGCCGGTCTCACAGACTGCCGAACGCAACTCCGCGCCAGATCCAGCCGGACGCGAGGACGGTGTCGCGGAGGGGATCACGCAGGTCCGCGGTGTCGAAGCGGAAGGTCTCCGTCGCCCGCGGCCCGCCGTCGGCACCGCCGCCGAGCGCCCACTGGCGGGACACGGTCCTGCCCTGCCCGCGCGTGTACTGCCCCGACACCACCAGCCGCGGCGGACTCCCGACCCGGGTGACCTCCCCGTACTCCTGGACGACGCGGACCTCGTGGCTCTGCGGGACCGGACGCAGCCGGAACCGGAGCGTGTGCGTCAGCCGAGAGTCCAGGAACAGGCCCTGCCAGACGGGCTCGGCCACCCGCCACTCCGCCACCAGATGTGCGCCGCCGTCCCCGGCGCCGTACCGGACGGCGTACGGGACGTCCGGCCCGTTGAGGCCGAGCAGGGCCTTGCGCAGTTCCTCGGCGGAGCCCGGCTCGACTCCGTCGGCGGGGCGCCTCGTTCCGGTGAGTGCGTCGAAGAAACCCATGCGGGCAACGTACGAGACGGGTGATCACCGGTACAAGACGGTTCAGCGGGCGAGGCCGAGGAGGGTGCCCGCCGCGAGGAGCACCGTGGCGGTCAGCAGCAGGGCCAGCGCGTGCCGGCGCAGCAGGCGGCGCCGGAGCTGGTCGTAGCGGTCGGTGTACTCGCCGCGCAGTTCGTCCGCCCGGTGGGCGACGGACTGCCAGGCGGCGCGGGTGCGGGCGATGTCGTCGTCGGCGTAGCGGCGGACGACGTCCTCGCGTTCCGCGGTGGTCAGCCAGGGCAGCGCGTCGGCGAAGGCGGTGGCGCGGACCTGTGCCTCCCGCACGGTGGCCTGCGCCATCAGATAGCCCTGGAGGTCGGCCAGACCCGCGGCGGTCTCCCGCGGGTTCGGCGGCCGCTGCGCACCGCCGGGGACGGTCACGGCTTCTCGTGGCCCTCGCCGCGGCGGGTGGCGCTGCCGGGTTCCGGTTCGACGGCGTCCCGGCGGCCGGTGTCCCGGGCCTCGTCCAGCGCGCTGACCTCGGGGTGGTGCAGATCGAACGCGGGGGCCTCGGAACGGATCCGGGGCAGCGTGCAGAAGTTGTGCCGCGGCGCCGGGCACAGTGTCGCCCACTCCAGCGAGCGGCCGAAGCCCCACGGGTCGTCGACCTCGACCGGCCTGCCGTACTTGGCCGTCTTCCAGACGTTGTAGAAGAACGGCAGGGTCGACGCGCCCAGCAGGAAGGCGCCGATCGTCGAAAGGGTGTTGAGCGCCGTGAAGCCGTCGGCGTCCAGGTAGTCGGCGTAGCGGCGCGGCATGCCCTCGGCGCCCAGCCAGTGCTGCACGAGGAATGTCAGGTGGAAGCCGATGAACAGCGTCCAGAAGTGCAGCTTGCCGAGCCGTTCGTCGAGCATCTTCCCGGTGAACTTGGGCCACCAGAAGTAGAAGCCGGCGAAGGTGGCGAAGACGACGGTGCCGAAGACGACGTAGTGGAAGTGGGCCACGACGAAGTAGCTGTCGGTCACATGGAAGTCCATCGGCGGTGACGCCAGGATGATGCCGGTCAGGCCGCCGAACAGGAAGGTCACGAGGAATCCGATGGCCCACAGCATCGGGGTCTCGAAGGACAGCGAGCCCTTCCACATGGTGCCGATCCAGTTGAAGAACTTCACACCGGTCGGCACCGCGATGAGGAAGGTCATGAAGGAGAAGAACGGCAGCAGCACACCGCCGGTCGCGAACATGTGGTGCGCCCACACCGTCACGGAGAGCCCCGAGATGGCGATCGTCGCCCCGACCAGACCCATGTACCCGAAGATCGGCTTCCGCGCGAAGACCGGGATGATCTCCGTGATGATCCCGAAGAAGGGCAGCGCGATGATGTAGACCTCGGGGTGGCCGAAGAACCAGAACAGGTGCTGCCACAGCAGCGCCCCGCCGTTCGCGGCCTCGAAGACCTGCGCGCCGAACCGCCGGTCCGCCTCGAGGACCATCGCCGCCGCCGCGAGCACCGGGAAGGCGAACAGCACGAGGACGGACGTGAGCAGGATGTTCCAGGTGAACATCGGCATCCGGAACATCGTCATGCCCGGAGCCCGCATGCAGACGATGGTCGTGATGAAGTTGACCGAACCCAGGATCGTGCCGAAGCCGGAGAGCGCCACCCCCATCAGCCACATGTCGCCCCCGACGTACGCGGTGCGGATCGGGCCGCTGAGCGGGGTGTAGGCGGTCCAGCCGAAGTCGGCGCCGCCCTGCGGCATGAGCAGGCTGGCGAGGACGATGAGCCCGCCGAAGAAGAACAGCCAGAACGAGAGCATGTTCAGCCGGGGGAAGGCCACGTCGGGGGCGCCGATCTGCAGCGGCATGATCGCGTTCGCGAATCCGGCGAAGGTGGGCGTCGCGAAGAACAGCAGCATGATCGTGCCGTGCAGCGTGAACGTCTGGTTGTACTGCGCCGTCGAAATCAACTGCAGGCCCGGACGCGCGAGTTCCGCGCGGATCAGCAGCGCCATCACGCCGCCCACCAGGAAGAAGGCGAACGACGCGATCAGATACAGATGACCGATCTTCTTGTGGTCGGTGGTACTCAGCCACTCCACCACCACCGCGCCACGCCTCCGGCGCGCGACCGGTACGGCTGGCCTGTTGCTGATCGTCGACGTCACAGCACGCCCCTGCTCCAACGGATTCACTACGGCACACGGAGAAGCCCGTGGTCCCGGACACGCGCCGGCCAACCGACCAGACCGGCGACATACCGGACCGTACACGCTAAATCGGACCCGCTCCCGGCCAACACACGGCGCCGGCCGCCACCGCTGGCGCCCGCCGTGAACGGCGCCCGGCACCGGCATTGAGGGCCGCAGGCTGCCGCTCAGGGAGTTTGTCACCGCAAACGGCGCAGACGTGGTTCACCCGTACGTGTCCGGCCGCCGGCCACCCGACCGGCCCACCGGGAGCCCGTGCGGGACCGGTGGCCGCGCACGGCGAAGGGGCCGGCCCCGAACGCGCGACGGCGTTCCGGGCCGGCCCCTCCTGCACTGCCGGTACTGCGCCTCGGCCCCGCGTCAGCGGTCGGCCGTCGGCCGTCGGCCCTGATGCGATCAGGTGCGGTAGGCGTAGTAGTAAGAGTTCGGGTACGAGGCGATGATGCTCGCCACCGACCGGCGGTAGGTGTTCGTGGCGTGGTACGTCAGGTACGGCACCCCGCTCGAACTCCGATAGGTGGTGATCATCGTGTGGTCCTTCGACCCGTCCTTGTCGAAGTCCATCTGAAGGACGTCGCCGACGTCCATCTGGTAGACGTTCGCGAGGCTGGTGGCGCGCTTGGAGGACAGCGCGAACCACGAGAACTCGTTGACCCCGACCCACGAGTCCGACTGGGTCGACGAGGCGTCGTACCACCACTTCTTGTAGTCGGACGCGGAGCCCGACACGTTCGCCCAGCCGCCGGCCTTCAGGGACTGGCTGACGAAGTTGGTGCAGTCGCCGCCGACCGAGTTGAAGTTGCGGTAGGCCGAGTTGTAGTTGCTCCAGTACTTCTCGGCGTACGTGGCCATCGCCTTGTAGTCCAGGCCCGACGCGGTGAAGTTCTTGGCCTTGGCCGCGGGGTTGGTGGTGATGGCGGAGCGGGTGGCCTCCGGGGTGCCCTCGTCGTCCGCGGTGGTCGCCACGGCCTCCGTGTCGGGCTGGTTCACGGCCGCGTAACCCTGGTCCGTGGAACGGATGCCGGAGAGCTGCCAGTCACCGTGCGAGTCCGACTTGAACGTCAGCTCGTGGTGGGCCTGGAAGCCGGTCGTCTTCGGCTCGTTGCCGCGGACCTTCTTGTACGTCAGGGTCGTGGTCTCGGTGACCTCGACCGTGGCGCGGTCCCCCTTGACGCGGGCCTTGTCGACACTGACCTGCGTGTCGGCGTCCTTGTACTCCTCGCCGAGCTTCGCCAGCCGGGACTTGCGGCCGCGCAGCGCGGAGAGGTCGGAGCTCTCCTGACGCGCCTGCTTGGAGGACAGACGCACGTCGCCGTGGAAGCGGGAGGTGCGCTGCTTGCCCTGCTTCTGGTCCACCAGGGCCGACGTACGGTCGGTCAGGATGGCTTCGGCCAAGTCCTGGAAGGTGGCCTTGGTGGCCTCGTCCACGGTGCCGGCCTGCGGCTGGACGTCGGCGGCGCCGGCGCTCCAGTTGGCCGCCAGGGCTCCGGTGGCGACGAGCACGGAAGCGGTCGAAAGTATGACGACGCGCGAGCGCTTACGGCTCAATTTCCTTGATCTCACTTAGTTTCCCCTCTGCCCCGGCCTCGGATACCGGGGACGGGAATCTTCGCATGAGCCGCGTGTTCTCCTTGCGCCGGAGGGGGTATTGCCGGTGAATCCCCGGTGAAGTGGCCGAACTGCCCCTTTCGCGGCACTTGTTGCCGTCCTCTCGGACGGGCGGTGCGGGCTCGATCACCGGCTCACGGCCGGCGAGCTCGAACACGATCACCCGTGCACGAGCCTTGACGCTGCGGAAGAGCGGGACATAGCTTCCGATTCGATCGCTCGATTAAAACGATTCAAACGGCTGGCCCTCCACGGGCCTTCTCAGTGCTGCCCACCCGCAGAAAGACCGGAGAACCATGCGCGACCGAGCCGCGGACCACCGCCCCGGAGTCTCCCGCCGAACCGTCCTCGCCACCGCCGCCGTCACCGCCGCGGCCGGCGCCCTCGACTGGCAGTCGCCGGTCCGGGCCGCCGCGCAGAGCGGCGCCGTACAGCAGAGCAAGTCCGCCCCGTCCGCCGCCCGGTTCGCCGATCCCGGACGGGCCGTTCAGCCCAGATTCCGCTGGTGGTGGCCCGACGCTCTGGTGCGGCCCGACGAGATCAGACGCGAGATCGACCAGATCGCCGACGCGGGCTTCGGCGGCGTCGAGATCGCCGCCGTCCACCACAGTGTCAGCGACACCTCCGTGCTCGACACCGCCCGCCACGGCTGGGGCGGTGCCGCCTGGGTCGACGCGGTGGAGGCGGCGTTGCAGCAGGCCGCCCGGCGCGGGATGAGCGTCGACCTGACGGTCGGCCCGAGCTGGCCCGCGGCGGTGCCCGGCATCACGCCCGACAGCGAGGCCGCGGTCAAGGAACTGGTCCACGGGGCGGTCACTTTGGAGCCGGGCGCCGCCTACTCCGGCGCCGTGCCCGCGCCGATCGCCGAGGCCGAGGCCGGTGTCACCCGGCAGGACCTGCTCGCCGTACAGGCCGCGCGGGTGAACACGGCCAACTCCACGCGCAAGGAGACCGGGCTCGACCAGGCGTCCGTGCTCGACCTCACCGCCTCCGTCCGGGACGGCCGCCTCGACTGGACCGCGCCCGCCGACGGCACCTGGGTGCTCGTCTCCTACTGGGTGCGCGGCTCCGGGCAGACACCCGAGGCCGGTCCGCACACCGACCCGGCCGCGTACGTCGTGGACCACTTCAGCAAGGCCGGCACCCGGGCCGTCATCGACTTCTGGGAAGCCAATATCCTCACGCCCAAGGTGCGCAAGCTCCTCAAGGCCGCGGGCGGCGCGCTGTTCGAGGACTCCATCGAGCTGGAGACCGAGGGGCTCCAGTGGACGCCGGGCCTGCCGAAGGCGTTCGAGAAGGACCACGGACAGAAACTGCTGCCGCTGCTGCCCGCGCTCGTGCTGAACCACGGCAACCAGGTGTTCGCCTTCGAGGCCGTCGCCACCCGGCAGCTCCGGCACGACTTCTGGGAGACCGTCTCCGGTCTCGTCGACGAGCACCACTTCACCGCCCTGCGCACCTGGGCCCATTCCCTGGGCCTGGAACTGCGCTCGCAGCCGTACGGGCTCCAGACGGACGCCATCGCCACGGCCGCGATCCTCGACATCCCCGAGGGCGAGTCCCTGGGCTTCAAGAACCTGGACGACTACCGCTGTCTGGCCGGCGGCCGGGACATGGCCGGGAACACCGTGCTCTCCTGCGAGGCGGGCGGGTACACCGGCGGGGCGTACAGCACGACGTGGCAGAAGTTCCTGCGCACCATGGGCGGCGCGTACGCGGCGGGCGTCAACCAGACCGTCGTGCACGGCTTCTCCTACGCGGACCTGCCGGGCGTCGACTGGCCCGGGTACGCGGCCTTCACCCCGTACAAGGGAACCGTCGGCTACGGCGAGTCCTGGGGGCCGCGCCATCCCACCTGGAAGCACGTCGGCGACGTCTCCGGATACCTCTCCCGCGTGCACCACACGCTCCAGACGGGGCGGTCGCGGGTGGACGTGGCGGTGTTCCGGCAGACCGGCTACACCGCCACCGGGATCGGCGCCTCCTGGTTCACCGCCACCGGCATTCCGCTGGGCTGGACCCACCAGTTCCTCAGCGGGCCGCTGCTCGACCTGCCCGCCGCCACCGTGCGCGGCGGACGGCTCGCGCCCGACGGACCCGCGTACAAGGCGCTCTTCGTCGAGGGCGACTTCTTCTACTCCTCCGCCGTCACCCTCGCGCTGTCCGACGCGCGCGCCCTGCTCCGGCTCACCCGGGCCGGTCTGCCCGTGGTGCTGCTCGGCGCCTGGGACACCGTCGTGCCGCCCGGCACGCCCGACGGCGGCGAGACGGACGAACTGCGGTCCGTGGTGGGGAAGCTGCTCGCCCAGCCGCGGGTGCGCCAGGTCAACGACAAGACGGAGATCCCGGCGGCGCTCACCGCGCTCGGCGTGACCCCCGACGTGAGCTACGCGACCTCCTCGACGCTGCTCAACGCCCACCGCCACGAGGACGGCGTCGACTACTACTACCTCTGCAACGGCAAGCACGCCGAGACCGTGAAGCCCGCGGTGGCCGCCATCGACCACGAGGTCACCCTCCGCCGGACCGGCAGGTCGGCCGTGCCCTACCTCCTCGACGCCTGGACCGGGAAGGCCGAGCGGATCGCCCGCTACACCGAGGACGGCGACACCGTGACCGTCCGGGTGACGCTGGAGCCGGCCGAGACGGTGATCGTCGCGCTCGGCCGGTCCGGGCTCTTCGGGGACCGGCACGGCAACAGCCCGCACGCCGTGTCCAGTTCGGCCGACGAGGCGCGGTTCACGGACGACGGGCTCGTCGTCCGCGCGGCGGCCGGGGGCACGTACGAGACCCGGCTGTCGTCCGGCGGCCGGACCGTCCGGACGACGATCGGGAAGGTACCCGAGCCCACCGAACTCACCGATTGGGAACTGCACGTCGAGGACTGGCGGCCCGGCGCGAGCGCCACCCGCACCACGGTCGTCGAGCACGACGTCACGCTCGACGCGCTGACCCCCTGGTCCAAGGTCACGGAACTCGCCGACGTGTCGGGCATCGGACGCTACCGCACCACCCTGACCCTCGGCGACGCCTGGACCGGCGGCCACGGCGCACGCCTCGAACTGGGCACGGTCACCGACACCTGCCGGGTCACCGTCAACGGCCACCGGCTGCCGCCCGTCGACCAGATCCACCCGGTGGCCGACCTGCACGGCCTGCTCAAGCGCGGCCGCAACGTCATCGAGATCGAGGTCGCCACCCCGCTCGGCAACCGCCTGCGGGTCAGCGACCCCACGGTCTACGGCGGCACGACCCGGCAGGACTACGGGCTGATGGGTCCCGTCCGGCTGGTGCCTTACGGGGAGGCGCGGGTGCGGTGAGGGCGGCGCCCCGCGCCGGGGACGGGCAGGACTGCCTCGTCCCCGGCGCGGGGGTGCGGAAGGCACGCCGTGCACTGGGTGGTATCGGGTGGGCCCGGTCGCCCTCCGGCCGGGCCTTCCTCCGTACCGTCACTCATGCGCACCGTCGCTCGTCCGTGCCGCGCTCGTCCGTGCCGCGCTCGTCCGTGCCGTCGCTCAGAGGACTTCGAGCGGCACCGAGCCGTCCGGGGGCGGGAACGCCTCGTCCAGTACGGACAGCACCTCGGGCGGCAGCCGCAGGTCGGCCGCGGCGCGGTTCTCCAGGACGTGTTCGGGCCGTGCGGAGCGCGGGATCGCCACCGCGCCCTGCTCCAGCACCCACGCCAGGGCCACCTGGGCGGGCGTCGCGCCGAGCGCCTCGGCCACCTCGTGCAGCGCCGGTGCCTCCAGCAGCCGCCCCTGCTCGACCGGCGAGTACGCCATCACCGGCACCCCGGCGTCACGGCACCAGGGCAGCAGGTCCCACTCGATGCCGCGCCGCGTCAGGTTGTACAGCACCTGGTCCGCGGCCACCCCGTCGCCGCCCGGCAGCGACAGCAGCTCCGTCATGTCGGTCACGTCCAGATTGCTCACCCCCCAGTGGCGGATCTTGCCCGCCGCCGTCAGCTCCGCGAATGCGGCCAGGGTCTCCGCCAGCGGGTGGCTCCCCCGCCAGTGCAGCAGGTACAGATCGAGGCGGTCGGTGCCGAGCCGCCGCAGGCTCGCCTCGCAGGCCGCCACCGTGCCGCGCCGGTCGGCGTGACGGGGCAGCACCTTGCTGACCAGGAACACCCCGTCGCGGCGGCCCGCGATCGCCTCCCCGACGAGCGTCTCCGCCGCGCCGTCGCCGTACATCTCCGCCGTGTCCACGACGGTCATGCCCGTGTCGAGCCCCGTCCGCAGCGCCTGGACCTCCTGGCCCCGCCGGGCCGGGTCCTCGCCCAGGTACCAGGTGCCCTGCCCCAGCGCCGGGATCTCCTCGCCCGGGGGCAGCGCGACCGTCCGCATCTCCGCCGTGGTCATCAGCCCTCCCGGCAGTCCGGATCCGACGTGGATCGTGGATCGCGCGCACGTGCGCGTGCGCGACGGCACCGGGACGGACGGCCCCGGCGGTTCCAGGCCATCACCGTCCGCGCGCTCCCGCAACCCCAGGGGCGCCGGACCAACTCCGGGCCCCCCTGGCCCACATGGCACGCACGAGTAGGATGATCGAACACGTGACTGATCCGCCCTCTGGTGCGATGGAGCCCGCCATGACGACCGACACCCCGCGTCCGCCGCGGATCGACACCAGCAAGGCGCACCCCGCCCGGGTCTACGACTGGCTGCTGGGCGGCAAGGACAACTACCCGGTCGACGAGGCCGTGGGAGAGCGGCTCCCGGCCGAGGCCAGGGACGCGGCCCGGCAGAACCGCCAGTTCATGCACCGGGCGGCCGCGTGGATCGCCGCGCGGGGCGTCGACCAGTTCCTGGACGTGGGCACCGGCATCCCCACGGAGCCGAACCTGCACCAGATCGTCCAGCGCCTCGTGCCCTCGGCGCGGATCGTCTACGCCGACAACGATCCGATCGTCCTGCGGCACGCCGAGGCGCTGCTGGTCAGCCGGCCCGAGGGGGTCACCGACTACATCGAGGCGGACGTCCGCAGGCCCGACAAGATCGTGCGGCACGCCCGCGAGATCCTCGACTTCGGGCGTCCCGTGGCGCTCTCGCTGATCGCGCTCATGCACTTCATACCGGACGAGCAGGACGCCCACGCCATCGTGCGCGACCTGGTCGCCACGCTGCCGTCCGGAAGCTACCTGGTGCTGTCGCACGCCGCGTCCGACCTGTACCCGGAGCTGGCCGCGCAGGTCACGGCCGAGTACGCCAAGGGCGGCATCCGCCTCGGTTTCCGTACCCGCCCGGAAGTGGCCCGCTTCTTCGACGGCCTGGAACTCGTGGAACCGGGACTGGTGACGGCCACGCAGTGGTACGGGTCCGATCCGGCGCCGGAGCAGCCGGAGGGCAGCGGCATCTACGCGGGCGTGGCGCGCGTTCCATAAAGCGTTGATGGGGGTTGTGCTGAATACCGGTGGACAGGGCGGTGCCTCCGTGTCAGGATCCCGCCCATGATCACCACTGTTGACGCTGTCGTCGTCCGAAAGGCTCATGCCGCGTAGTCGGCCCGGCGTGCTGCGCACGCGACGAGCGAAACCCCGCCGGTCGTACCGGGGCGCCGCCCCCTGGTGGGGAGAACCCCTCCCGAAGCCCTGGCCGACCAGTATCGAGCGCCTCTCCTCCCGCACCGTCTCGGCCATCCACCGGGAGGAGTGCCGCCATCGTCCCGGCGGCGGGGATCTGTGGCCCGGAGCCACCGAATCCGCGCTCCGCGCCTACCGCGCCTTCCTGGCCCGCCCCGGCCGCCATCTGTATCTGCGCAGGTCCCGCTGTCCCTGCGACGGCTGCGAACGCCAGGAGAACGTCGCTTCGACACGGGACGTGCTGGAGGTGGTGCTGCGCAGGCTGCCGCCGTGCGCGCGCCGGGATTTGGCGGCCCTGGTGGCGAAGCTGGACGAGGAGTTGCTGCGCAGAACGCTCCCGGACCCGTTCGCCCACCGGCAGCCGTGGCGCGGCGACGCGTGGTGGCACCGGCGGATCTACGACGAGACCAGCCACCTCTAGAGGGCAGAGGTGATCCGGTACGCGGGCGCGACGGTGCACCGGTGTGCCGGTGTGCCAAGTCGGCCCCGCAGCAGCAGAGTTGAGCATCGACACCGGCGGGGGCCGGTCCCGCCGGAGGTGAACTGGCCGTTCACCGCGGGCGGTTACCCTCACTCCGCGTCCGAAACCGTCCGGACGCGGTGTCGCAGCCCAGGGAGTTCCTCCAGTGACCGAAGTACAGCCCGAACAGAGCGAGGATGCGAGACCCGCACGGAAACGCCGCCGCCCGGGTCCTTTCACCCTGCTCGCGCTGCCGGGACTGACCGTCGTACTGGGTTTCGCGGGGTTCATGGCCGCGACCGGCCGGCTGTCCGCCGCCTGGCCGCAGGGCTCGGACGCGCACGCGGCGACGGCCGGTGACGAGGCCGCGGACCGGGTGGACAAGTCCTATGTGCCGTGGCTGCGCGCGGCGGCCAAGAACTGCACGGTGCTGACGCCGTCGCTGCTGGCCGCCCAGATCGACGAGCACTCCGGCTGGAACACGGACACGGCCGCGCTGTCGGGCGCGGCCGGCATCGCCGGGTTCACGGACGCGCAGTGGAGCAAGTGGGGCAAGGACGAGGACGGCAACGGGCGGTCCTCGCCGCGCGATCCGGTGGACGCCATCATGGCGCTCGGCCGGCAGGACTGCGAACTCGCCGGGGACGTCACCGACCTACGGACCGAGGGGACCGTCAACGGCGACCTCGTCGACCTCACCCTCGCCGCCCACGCCGTGGGCACCGACGCCGTGTCCGACGCGGGCCGCGTGCCCGACGCGGCGCGCGCCTACCTCACCGAGGTCAAGGAACTGGCCAAGGGCTACGAGTCGTTCGACAAGGACGATCCGGCGGACTCGGGCGGCCAGTCGGCGCGCGCGGTGCTGTCGCCGCCCGTCAGCACCCTGGTGATCAGCTCCCCCTTCGGCTCGCGCGAGCACCCGCTCACGGGCGTGACCAAGCTGCACACCGGCGTGGACTTCGCCGCGCCGCAGGGCGCGCCGGTGTCCGCCACCCGCAAGGGCACGGTCGTGTTCGCCGCCATGACCAAGGCGTACGGCAATCGCATCGTGATCGACCACGGCACCATCGGCGGCATGCACGTGCAGACGACCTACAGCCATCTGTCGGCCATCCAGGCCACCACCGGCCAGGCGGTCGAGGCCGGCACGCTGATCGGGTACGTCGGCTCGACCGGGCTGTCGACCGGCCCGCATCTGCACTTCGAGGTCATCGTCGACGGCGGGTACACCGACCCGGAGCCGTGGCTCGCGCTGGACGACTGACCACGGCCACATCCCGGTACGGGCGGTCCGGCCCCGCGCCGGCCGCCGGTCAGGGAGTGTCGCCCCGCCAGTCGAACCGGCGCTCCTCCCCCGGTCTCGGCCCGTACAGCGTGCGGCCGCCCGCGCCGTAGCGGCCTATCTCGGTGGGCAGGGCGACGTTCTCCCTGCGGTGGCCCTCGGGCCAGTCCGTGACATCCAGCAGCAGGCCGTCCAGCGGACCGCCCACCAACTCCACATAGACGCGGCCCGGCCGGGGCCCGGGGTCGGGATCGTCATGATCCGCCCCGTAGACCCGGCCGCGCATGAACTGACGCTCATCCATAGGCCCCAGCTTCACATCCGGCACTGACAACGGCCTGCGACCGGCACCGACAACGGCCCTCCGCGGCGATCACCCCGGCTCCCCGCCCTCTTGGAAACATGCGCGCCCCGCGGGGCATATGAGGATGAATCGTCATCCGAGTTGAAGGACGGGCCTTTATCGGATCATCCTTACCGCCATGTCTCTCGCCTCCCCCGCCGTGGACCTCTCCGACCTGCGCGACTACGCCCACGACTGGGCCCTGGTCGACGTCGAGACCTCCGGGCTGATCCCGCGCCGCGACCGGGTGCTGTCGGTGGCCGTGGTGACGCTGGGTCCGGACGGCGAGCGGACGGACGAGTACTCGACGCTGCTGGACCCCGGCTGTGATCCGGGCCCGGTGCACGTGCACGGGCTGACCGCCGAGCGGCTGCGTGGTGCCCCGACCTTCGACCAGGTGGCGGGGCGGATCGGCGCGATGCTCGAGGGCCGGGTGCTGGTGGCCCACAACGCCCAGTTCGACTACGACTTCCTCGCCCATGAGTTCGCCCGGGCCGGGACCCCGCTGCCGGTCGGCCGACGGCTGTGCACCCTGGCGCTGAACCGCCGCGTCGACCCGCCGACCGACGACCTGAAACTCGGCACGCTCGCCGCCCACTACGGCGTACGGCAGACGAAGGCGCACGACGCGCTCGACGACACCCGGGTGCTGGCCGGGGTGCTGCGCGCCTCGCTGCTGGCGGCCTCGCGTCTCGAACTGCCGCTGCCCCTGGTGGCCTGTCCGCCGCGGCAGGACCCGCGGTTCGCCCCGAGCCCGCCGAAGACGCCGTGCGCCTTCCGCAACCCCGGACGGCTGACGGAGGGCGGGCCGCTGATGCAGGGCATGAAGATCGCCGTCACCGGTGCGACCGGGATCGCGCGGGCCGAGCTCGTGGGCCGGGCGGTCGCCGCCGGACTGAACGTGATGTCCTCGGTGAGCCGGCACACCAGCGCGCTGGTCACCAACGACACGTCCTCCGGGTCCGCGAAGATCCGCCGGGCGCTGACCGAAGGCGTGCCGGTCATCGACGAGCAGATCTTCCTCGGCCTGCTGGACGACGTAAGACCGGGGACCACGCACGACGGCTCGGTATCGGTTCCGGCACCGACTCCTGCTGTGGCACCGGCGGCCACGTCCGCGCCGGCGCCTGATTCGCCGGCCGCACCAGGGACAGGAGTCGCCCCGGCCGCCGTGCCCGCCCCCCGCGCCGCACGGGCGAGCGGTCCGCTGGCCGGGCGGCGCGTGCTCGCGCTCGGCGGTACCCACCCGGAGGCGGTGGCCGCGCGCACCCGCATCGTGGAACTCGGCGGCGCCGCCGCCATCAACCTGTCCGCCGGTGTCACGGACGTGGTCCTGCTCGCCGGCGGCGACGCCGACCGCCGTATGCGCCGGATCGCGGCCCTCTCCCTGCCGGTGCACGACGCGGCCTGGCTGGACGCCCCGGACGCGGCCGTCCGCCCCGACGGCCGGCGGGAGGCCGCGCACGTGCTGCCGCGCGGCGGTGTCGTCGACCTGACGTCCCCGGACGGCGCGCGGCCCGCCGTGCCGTGGACCGTCACCGCCACGTGGGCGCAGCAGACGGCGTGCGAGATCGACGTGGTCGCCTTCGTCGTCGACGAGGACGAACAGGTCTCCTTCGACGAGGACTTCGTCTTCTACGGCGCCCCCGAGAATCCGGGCGGGACGGTGCGGCTGCTCAGCGACGGACCGACCGAGCAGACCGTCAGCGTCGACCTCGCCACGCTGCCGCCGTCGGCGCGCAAGGTCGTCGTCGCGGCCGCCGTCGACGGCACGCCCACGTTCGGGGACGTGGGCGCCGTCCACATCGCCTCGGGGCCCGGTACCAGCGCGGCGCCCCTGGTCCAGGCGACACTCGACGCCGCGACCACCGAGCGCACCCTGCTGCTCGCCGAGATCTACCGGCGCGGCCCCCTGTGGCGGCTGCGGGCGGTCGGCCAGGGGTACGACCACGGCCTCGACGTCCTCGCCCGCGGCTACGGCGTCGACATCACCGACTGAACCCGACGGACTGGTCGGGGGCGCCGAACCGGACGGCGGACGGGCTGGTCAGGGACGCAGGATCAGGCGGATCGGGTTGCCCTCCTTCTTCTCCAGGCGCTCGACCGCCTCGGCCGCCCGCGACAGGGGCAGTACGCCGCTGATCGAGCCGGAGAAGTCCAGACGTCCGCCGTTGATCAGGGCGAGGAGCTGCGGCAGGGCGACCGGCATGTCGGAGCCGTAGTGCCCGAGGATCTGCTGCTGGAGATAGCTGAACCGGGTCCCGTCCTGGACGGTCAGCGGCTGATTGGTCAGCCCCACCAGGACCAGCCGCCCCTTCGGGGCGAGGGCCTTCAGCGCCTGTTCCCGTACGGCGGGCACGCCCGCGAAGTCGAAGGCGGCCGTCAGCCCGGCGCCCCCGGTGACGGCGCCGACGCGTGCGCGCAGCTCGGGGTCGGCCGAGTCCAGGACGAGGTCCGCGCCGGCCGCGAGGGCCCGCTCCCGGGCGGTCGGACTGGGGTCGACGGCGACGATCGGGCAGGCGCCCGCGGTCCGCAGGAGCTGCACGGCGTGCACGCCGAGACCGCCGACGCCCCAGACACCGACCGCCTCGGCGGGCCGGACGGCACCGGTCGTGGTGATCGCGCCCCACGGGGTGGACACCGCGTCCGGGATGATCGCGCCCTGCTCGAAGGGGATCGCGTCCGGCAGCGGAGTCAGGGCGTGCGCCGCCGAGAGGGCGTACTCGGCCCAGCCGCCGTCGTAGTCGACACCGCGGGTGTACGTGACTCCGTCGCGGACCTCGCCCGCGTGGAGCACGACTCGCTGTCCTTCGCGCCACACGGTCACGCCCCCGCCGACCTCCGCGATCGTGCCGGACACCTCGTGCCCGAGGGTCACCGTGTCGCCCCGGAGCAGCAGCGGCGTGAGCGTCCCGTCGATCAGGTGCACGTCGGAGAGGCAGACTCCGGCCGCCTCCACCTTGACCAGCACCTCTCCCGGGCCGGGGTGGGGCCTGGGCACCTCTTCGAGCCGCAGGCCGCGGCTCGGGACGTGCAGACGGGCGGCGAGCATCTGCTCCATGACGTGGCCTCCTTGGCACGATGACGACCTCGGCGCTCTATCGCAGGTGGTCTTGCTTTAGACGGTACGGCGGTGCGGACGCGTAACGCAAGCGGACTTGCTTTAGTCTGGGACGATGACCTCGGCACCGGTACCTCCACCGCCACCCGTCCCACCCCTGCGCCGGCGCGGGGAGCGCATGCGTACGGCCGTACTCACCGCCGCGGTGGAGATCCTGTCGACGCGGGGCCTGGCCGGGACGACCGTCGCCGCCGTCGCACGGGCCGCCGGCGTGCACGAGACATCGGTCTACCGCCGCTGGAAGACCCGCGAGAACCTGATCCACGACGCGCTGACCATGGAGCTGGACGCGGCGGTACCGGTCCCGGACACCGGACACGTCCGCGAGGATCTTCTGGGCTTCTTCACCGCGCTGGCCCAGCTCCTCGGCACCGCCCAGGGCCAGGCGCTGCTGCACTTGAGCATCGAGCGCGACGAAACGCTGGAGGACCGGCGCGGCCCGTACTGGCACGACCGCCTGGAGCGCGGCACCGTCATGGTCCGGCGCGGCATCGAGCGGGGCGAACTGGCCGCGGGCACCGATCCGGGCCTACTGCTCGAAGCCGTCAGCGGCCCGCTCTTCGCCCGGGTCCTGCTGAGCGGCGCCCCGCTCGGCGGGGACCTGGTCACGGACCTGGTCACGCTCGCGCTCGACGGGGCGAGGCCGCGCGGTGGCGGCGGTGGGCGGGCGCGTCCGTAGCCGTACCCACGGCCTTGGAGTGAGGGCGAGGCAGGGCTCGGGCGGAGGCGGAGTCCCCGCGCCCGCCGAGCGCGGTGGCCGGACAGGCCCGTACCGCCCGGTCCAGATGGCGTAGGCCGCACCACGCGGACTGCTCCGGAGGGCACAACGCCGTGCCTCCCGGCCCCCGGCCGCCGAGCGCGCCGTCTTCGCTGGTCACCGCCCGTACGAGCCTGATGACCCCTGGGTACGGCGGTCGCTTCGCGGGGCGGTCGGGCGACACGCCACGGTCCGTGATTCCACCGAACGGGCTATCACCTCAATGGCCAGAGCCCCGCCCCGTGCTGTCATCGAAGGACCAGCCACCGATCGTGGGGAGCCGACCATGTACGAAATGCGAACCGGCACCGACCCCACGGGCCCCGGCCTCGCCTGGCACGTCATCGCCCGTGGCACCAACCACGCCCTGTGCGGCCAACCACTCAACCCCACCAACACCGCCCAGGACACCACCGACCGCCACTGCCTGCCCTGCATGAAAGCCTTCCAGCAACACATGGCCACCAGCACCACCTGACACACCACCACACGGCACCACACGGCACCACACGGCCCGGCGTACCCGGGCACAGCATGGCTCAGCACGGCACAGCACGGCAGTGATGCGGCACGACCCGTGATGCGAGAGGCCCGGGCCCCCGGCCACAGCGCGTTCCGGCCCCGCCCCGAACAGGGGCGGGGCCGGTTGCCGTTGCCGGGCAGGCGCCGGGGCGGGCCGGGCCGTCAGCCGCGGCCGGGCTTCCTGTCCAGCCGTTGCAGCACCGCGCGGGCCATGGCCGCCTCGCCCTTGGCGTTCGGATGCGCCGGAGCCGCCGGGGACGCGGGCTGGAGGGGCTCGATCCAGCGGTCGGCGGGCGCCTTGCACATGTCGTGGCCGCGCGTCGGCGTGTAGGTGTCGACGTACTCGGCCCGGTTGAGCCGCGCCACCAGCCGGAGCATCACGTTGAGGCGCTTGCCGGTGTCCCGGAGGTAGGGGAAGTCCTTCGCCGCGAACGGCACCGACGGGTAGCAGCCGCTGCCGTCGTCCGGCAGGAGGTCCGGGTAGCCGACCACGAGTACGCGCGCGTGCGGCGCCCTGGCGTGCACGGCCCGCAGCACCCGCGCGACCTTCGGCGCCGTCCGGAGGATGGCGAGGGTCAACTGGTCCACGCCGGACGCCTGGTAATGACGCCGGCACGGATCGCCCGCCGGGTCCTGCGCACTGAGCTGGGCGCAGGTGGTGATGATGGATCCGAACCCCATGTCGTTGCCGCCGATCTGGACGGTGACCAGACCGGTGTCCCGGGTCAGGGCGTTGAGCTGGGGCCCGTTCGTGCCCTGCGCCTTCCACATCTGCTCGGTGGTCGCCCCGCCGCAGCTCACGTCCTTGAACGCGGACACTCTTCGCTCCGCCGCGACGATCGAGGGGTAATTATGGTCGGACCGGGCGCAGTTGGCGTCCACCTGCTGCGGGATGAGCGGCCCCGAGGTGTACGAGTCCCCGAGCGCCGCGTAGCGCACTCCGCGGCCCGGCCCCGCGTCACCGGCCGCGGCCGGCGGCGCGGTCCCGAGGGCGACGGCCAGGGCGCAGCCGCCCGCCGCCGCGGCGGTGACCATCCGCCGGTGCCCCGGCACCGTTCCGCCCTGACGCGTGCGATACCCGTCCTGGCGCGTGTGGCGCCCGTCCTGACACATGTGGTGCCCGTCCTGATGCGTGCCGTGCCCGTCCTGCTGACGCACGTGGTGCCCGTCCTGATGCGTGCGGTGCTTCATCGAGCCCTCCCCTGAGTCCGGGACGGCCCCCGCCGGACCAGGGCCAGTTCCGCCCCTCGGCCGCCCAACCAGGCTTGTATACCGGCCGGTACGCACATGGGGCCAGAGGCGGGAGGCGCGCATCTTGTTCCGTACGGGGCTCCGGGGGCGGAAGTGCTCGGAGCACCCGTACGGCGCCGTCCCCGGGAGCGGGCCGGGTGGTCAGGAGACCTTGCGGAAGGTGGCCGCCGGGCGGACGGCGCCGGAGCCGAACTTGTCCCGGATCCGGTCGCTGACCTCCTCCGCGCGCAGCCGCGCCTCGCGCGCCCGGTCCAGGCTGATCTGCTCCGCGACCCGGCCCGCCGCCACCAGGTCCTCGCCCCTGAGCGCCAGCCCGGTCAGCCGCCCGCGCTGGAGCCCGGCGGCGTCGATGAGGCGGTAGGCCAGCGCGCGCAGGTCCTCCTCGTGCGCCGAGGCCGCGCTCAGCCGGCGGGTGCGTTCCCAGGAGGCGCCGCCGGCGAACCGCAGCGTCAGGGTCAGCGCCCGCGCCGCCTGCCCGCGCCGGCGCAGCACCAGCCCGAGCCGGACGACCAGGTCGAGCAGTGCCGCGCGGACCTCTGCGCCGTCCAGGGTCTGCCGGGGGAAGGTGTGGCCGACGCCGGCCGAGGCGGGCAGCGCGCGCGAGGTGACCGGACGCGGGTCGATGCCCCTCGCCCGGTCCGCGGCGAGACGCCCGGCCCGGCCGCCCAGCAGCCGCTCGACGGTCGCCCGCTCCACACCGGCCAGCAGCCCCACGCAGTGGATGCCGTACTCGCGCAGGGCCGCCGACTGCTTCGGGCCGATGCCGTGCAGCGCCTCCACCGGCAGCGGGCCCAGCCAGTCGGCGACCTCGCCGGGCGCGACCGCCAGCACTCCGCCGGGCCCGTCGATCAGGCCCGAGGCGGTGGCCGCGACCGTGATCGTCGGCCCGATCCCCACCCGGACGTCCACCCCCAGCCGGGACAGCGTGCGGATCCGCAGCAGCTCCCCCAGCCGGCGCGGCTCCGCCCCGTGAAAGCGCAGCGCGCCCTTCAGCTCGACCAGCGCCGCGGACGGCGGCTGCGCCTGCACCACCGGGGACAGCTCCGACAGCTCCTCCAGGACCTGCCGGTACAGCTCCTCCGGCAGCCGGTCGGGACAGCGCACATGCATCACGCTGGCCGCCGCCGCTCCACTCGCCCCGGTCTCCGTACCGCGTGCAGTCATCGCACCCACCTCCTCCGCCACAGTATCGAACAAGAATTCGAACACGCGAGACGGCGAGACCCCCGGGAGCCGTTCGGGTATTTTTAGACTCAGTTTCCAGCTCTGGATTAAAGAGACAGGCTCCGGTAGCGTCACACGCGGCAGCCCAGCGAACGAGGACCCATGGACCACACCGAACAGGACGCGCCGGACGAGCACGCGTCGGACGAGCACGCGTCGGACGAGCCAGCACCGGACATACACGCAGCGGACGAACACCTCATCCAGGAGGCCGAGAAGATCGCCGTCGCGCTCGGCCGGATGTTCCCCGGCCTGTGCGAGGTCGTCCTGCACGACCTGCGCGACCCGCGGCACGCGATCAGGGCCATCGAGAACAACCTCTCCGGCCGCCGGGTCGGGGACTCCGCGACCGAGCTGGGCCTGGCCCGGATCGCCGACCCGGAGTACCCGAGCGTGATCCAGAACTACCCCAACCGGTTCCCGGACGGCCGCCCCGCCAAGAGCACCTCGATCGGCATCAAGAACGCCGCGGGCGACTACATCGCGGCGCTGTGCCTGAACCTCGACGTCTCCGTGCTCTCCCCGCTCACCCTGACCCTGTCGAACCTGGTCGCCACCGACGCCGAGCACCGCGACCGGCCCCTGGAGAGCCTGCGCGACCGCAACGCGCGCGAGCTGCGCCGGACCGTCGAGGCGCTCGCCGCGGAACGCGCGGGCACCCCCCGTTCACTCGGCCGCAAGGACAAGAGGGAGCTGGTGCGGCAGTTGCACCAGGACGGCTACTTCGACTCCCGCGACGCCGCCCAGACCATCGCCGACCTGCTGGGCGTGTCCCGGGCGACGGTCTACAACTACACGAAGTGACGGTCCACACCCTCATGAACACCACTCCGGCCCGGTCGGCCGGCACCACTCCCGCCACCTCGGCCCACGCCACTCCCGCCACCTCGGCTCCGCCGCTCGCCGCCCCGGCCGCCGCGACCCTCGCCGATCCCGACACCCCGTTCGCGGTCGTCGACGTGCACAAGGCGCTGCGCAACATCGAACGCCTCGCGCAGCGGGCCGACCGGTTCGGCGTCACCCTGCGCCCGCACGTGAAGACCGCCAAGAGCCTCGACGTCGCCGCCCTGATGCACGGCGGCAGCCCCTGCTGCCCCGTCACCGTCTCCACCCTCGCCGAGGCCGAGGCGTTCGCCGACGGCGGCTACACCGACATCACCTACGCCGTCGGCATCGCCCCGCACAAGCTCCCCCGCGTACTCGCCCTGCTGCGCCGCGGGGTCACCCTGCGGCTCATCCTCGACAGCTCGGAGCAGGCCGCGGCCGTCACGGACGCCGCCCGCCGGGCCGGCCTCCGCGTCCCCGCGCAGATCGAGATCGACTGCGACGGCCACCGCGGCGGCCTGCGGGCCGACGACCCCGCGCTCCTCGAGGTGGGCCGCATCCTGCACGAGGACGGCTGTCTGGACGGCGTCCTGACCCACGCCGGCGAGTCCTACTTCGCGTACACCCCCGAAGAGCGGCGGCTGGCCGCGGAGAACGAACGCGACGCCGCCGTCACCGCCGCCGGGCGGCTGCGCGACGCCGGTCTGCCCGTCGCCACCGTCAGCGTCGGCTCCACCCCCACCGCCCACGCCGCCGAGGACCTCACCGGCGTCACCGAACTGCGCGCCGGGAACTACGTCTTCTTCGACCTGGTCATGGCCGGGCTCGGCGTCTGCCGACCCGACGACCTCGCCCTGTCCGTCGTCGTCACCGTCATCGGCCACCGCCCCGAGCACGGCTGGATCCTCACCGACGGCGGCTGGATGGCCATGTCCCGCGACCGCGGCACCGCCGCCCAGCCGCAGGACCAGGGCTACGGCCTCGTCACCGACCTGCACGGCCGCCCCGTCCCCGGGCTCGTGATGACCGCGGCCAGCCAGGAGCACGGCACCCTCACCGCCCGCGACGGCGCCGCTCTGCCCGACCTGCCCCTCGGCACCCGGCTGCGGATCCTGCCCAACCACGCCTGCGCCACCGCCGCCCAGCACCACGGCTACCACGTCACCGACAGCTCGCGGAGCGCTCCGGGCCCCGCGCCCGAGATCCACACGTTCTGGCCGCGCGTCGGCGGCTGGTGACCCGCGTCCGCCACCGCGCCACTCCGCCGACCACCGCGCCACTGCGCCGCACCACTCGTCACCGCTCCACGGCACCACCCACCACCGGGAGGGACCCACGATGTCCGCCGCTCCATCCGCGCCGTCCGCGCCATCCGTCTCGTTCGCCGACGTCCGCGAGGCCGCCGCACGTCTCGACGGGGTCGCCCACCGCACCCCCGTCCTCACCTCGCGCACCCTGAACGCCGCGGTCGGCGCCGAGGTGTTCGTCAAGTGCGAGAACTTCCAGCGCGTCGGCGCCTTCAAGTTCCGCGGCGCCTACAACGCCGCCGCCCGGCTGTCCGCAGGGCAGCTCGCCAAGGGCATAGCCGCCTACTCCTCCGGCAATCACGCCCAGGCCACCGCGCTGGCCGCCCGCGAGCTGGGCACCACCGCGGTCATCCTCATGCCCGAGGACGCCCCGCGCTCCAAGCGGGAGGCCACCGCGGGCTACGGCGCGGAGATCGTCACCTACGACCGCTACACCGAGGACCGCACCGCGCTGGGCGAGGCCCTCGCCGCGGACCGCGGTCTGGTCCTCATCCCGCCCTACGACCACCCCGACGTCGTCGCCGGTCAGGGCACCGCCGCCCTCGAACTCCTCGAGGAGACCGGCTCGCTCGACGCCCTTGTCGTACCCGTCGGCGGCGGCGGTCTCATCGCAGGCAGCGCCACGGCCGCGAAGGCGCTGCACCCCGGCATCCGGGTCGTCGGCGTCGAACCCGAAGCGGGCGACGACACCAAGCGCTCCCTGGACAGCGGCGCGCGCGTCACCGTCCCCGTGCCCCGCACCATCGCCGACGGCCAGGCCCTGTCCACCCCCGGCGAGCTCACCTTCCCCATCAACCAGCGATTGGTCGATGCCATCTCCCTGGTCGGCGACGGGGAGATCGTCGACGCCATGCGGTTCGCCTTCGAGCGGCTGAAGATCGTCCTCGAACCCAGCGGCGCCAGCGTCCTGGCCGCCCTCATGGCCGGGCGGCTCGAAGGGGCGCCGCGCCGGATCGGGGTCATCGCCTCCGGCGGCAACATCGACGCCCGGCGGTTCGCGGAGCTGACCGGCCGCTGACCGGCCGGGGAGTACCGGCCGGGTGGGAGGTACCGGGCGGGCAGACAGGTGGACCGGGCGGGACGGGGGTGCCGCGCGCGTACGGTCCGAGCGGATCTAGAATCGCTCACATGTTCGATGACCTGCCGCCCGATCTGGCGCGACTGCTGACCCTGCGGGTCTGGCACGCCATGTGGCTGGAGCGCATCGACCGCAAGATCGCCGCGGTACGGCAGCGGGAGGCCGAGCAGCGGCGCGGTCGGGACAGTAGGCCGGCGCCGCCCGAGTGGATCGTCGAGCTCGGGATCGGCGAGGGCCGCCCGCCCGTCGAGCTGCACGCCGGTGACTGCTACGCGGCCGGCAAGCGCCGCCGCCCCGTCGGCCGCGAGGAGGCCCGCCGGCTGCTGGCCACCGGGCTGCGTGCCTGCACGCACTGCGACCCGGCGCAGCGGCTCGGCATCCTGGACTGAGCCCGGCCCGGCCGACCGAGCCCGGCCCGGTCACCGGTCACCGGCGGCCGTCAGTTCTCCGAGGGGATGCAGCCCGCGATCTCCCGCGCCAGCCGGCCCGCCTCCGCGGAGACCGGGTCGTCCCGGGTCGCCGTGACGAGCAGCAGCCGCAGGACGTCGCACGCCTCTTCCCGTGTCTGCCGGAGCAGCCGCTCGGTGGTCCCCGCGACGGGAGCGAGGTCCACGGCCGCGAGGTCCACGGCGTCCGGACCGGTTTTCTGGTAGTCGTCCATACCGGGTGAACGCCCGGCGAGCCGCGGCGGTCACTCGCGGCGGAGCGAGAAGCACACCCACGCCCGCCCCCGCGCCCCCGTCCGCACCGCCCGGAGAAGCCCGGAGACGGAGACGGGGACGGGGACGGGGACGGAGACGGGGACGGGAACGCCTAGAGGCGCCGCATCACGGAGACGACCTTGCCGAGGATGGCGACGTCGTCGCCCTCGATGGGCTGGTAGGCCGGGTTGCGCGGCAGCAGCCGCACCTGCCCGTCGCGCCGGTGGAGCTGCTTGACGGTGGCCTCGTCCTCGATGAGGGCGGCGACGATGTCGCCGTGGTCCGCGCTGTCCTGGCGGCGGACGATGACCGTGTCGCCCTCCAGGATCGCCGCGTCGATCATGCTGTCGCCCGCGACGGTCAGCGCGAAGACGTCGCCCTCGCCGGTCAGCAGGCGGGGCAGCACGAAGGTTTCCTCGATCATCTCCTGTGCGAGGACCGGGGTGCCGGCCGCGATCCGCCCGACGAGCGGGACCCGGACCGCGTCCGCCCCGCCCTCCGCGGTGACCGCGCCGCCGACGGCGCCCGTGTCGCCCGTACCGCGGATGCCGCCGGTGTCTCCCGTGTCGCCCGACCAGTCGGACCTGACGCTGTAGGCGCGCGGGCGGTGCGGGTCGCGGGCGACGACGCCCTTGCGCTCCAGCGTCATGAGCTGGTGCGCCACCGAGGAGGTGCTGGCAAGCTGTACGGCCTTGCCGATCTCCCGCATCGAGGGCGGGTACCCCTGGCGGGCGACCTCCGCCTCGATGAACCGCACGATCGCGGCCTGCCGGCCGGTCAGCTCACCGTCGCCGGTGGCCCGGACACCCGGTGGCCTGCCGCGACGCACCGCGGGGTTGCTCTCCATCCCTCACACACCTCATCAAGATCTCGCGGATCGTGACTTTAACCCGTCTTCCGAGGCAATGGGAACGCCGCGTCCGGTCGGCCGAACGCGGTACGCCCGGACTCGGCCGCGCGGAGGCGCCCCACGGACACCCCACGAGGAGCACGGCGCACCTCGGTACACCGCCCGGCACAGCGGACGATCCCGCGGCCCGGACGTCGGCGCACCGCGCCCGCCGCCTCCCCGCCGGCCCGGGGCGCCCCGCATCGGCCGCGTCCGCGCACGTCACGGCGGGTGGCCCGGCCCGCGACCGGAGCGCCCGCCACCCCTTCCCATGTGACGTACGTCTCGCCGCACGGCAACCTCCGTGCCATGATGGGGAGTTATGGCTGAGGGGGAGGGTGTGGCGACCCAGGCAATTCTCGTACGTCTCGACGAGAGCGCCACGGACAGCGACGTGGGCGCGCTCAAGAAGTGGCTGGAACGGGAGAACCTGCTCCAGGAACTCGTGCGCGACGGCCGGCTTCAGATCCAGGAACGGGCGGGGACGGACGCGCGCGGCAACCCGATGGGCGCGGGCATGGAGATCCTGCTCGCCTTCGTCGGAGCGAGCGCCTCCACCCTGTTCACCGAGGTGCTGGCGCAGACGAGAAGGGGTGTGCGGGCCTGGCGGGAGAACCGCCGCTCCGTGGAGAGCGGCGACCCTCCGCACTGCGACGTCGATCCGGCGGACGTCGACGAGAGGTAGTCCGGTGGACCGCTTCGACCCCCGCGGGCAGGCGAACCGGGCGCTCCTGGTAGGCGTCGGCGAGTACGACTTCAAACGGCCGAAACACCCGTACGGCGTGCCCGGCGATCTCGGAGCGGTGCAGCACAACGTCTCCCTGCTCGCGGACGCCCTGCGGCGCGGCGGCGTCTTCCGCGAGGACGAGGTCAGCGTCTGCCGGTCGCCGCACCTGGACGCGTTCAGCCAGTCGCTGCGTACGGCGGTGGCGGAGGCCGAGGGGCTGCTGCTGTTCTACTTCGCCGGGCACGGGGCGGTGCCGAGCGCGGGCGACGAGCTCTTCCTCCAGTTGCGCAACGCGCAGGTCGTGGCGGGCAGCACGGCGGTGTTCCCCGGGGCCGACCCCTTCACCAGTGTGCTGACCGTGCTCGCCACCAGCCGGGCCCGCCAGGTGGTGGTCGTCCTCGACTGCTGCAACGCGGGCAACGCCGCCCAGGTCTGGGAGGGCTTCCGCGACAAGCAGCGCATCTCGCTGCTGATGTGCGTGCAGGCCAACAACCGCATCGACGCCGGGGACGACCGCACGCCCACCCCGTTCACCGCCCAGCTGGTGGAGCTGCTGGAGCACGGCGTCGGCGGACACGGCGGCGAGGTGGGCTTCCGGGAGCTGTCGGAGGCCCTGCGCACCCACATGGCGGCCCACCACAGGACCCTGCGCAAGGAGACGTGGGAGCCGCAGTACCGCGTCGGCACCCCGGACTCCGACATCCTGCTGGCCCGGCCGGGCGCGGAGCCGCTCGCCGGACGGGAGCCGGAGCGGCGGGAGCCGCCGGCCCGGGTTCCGCCGCCGGGGCGGGAGCCGGGCGCCCCCGGGCGGCGCCGGCCGCAGCCGCGCGCGTGGGGCCGGCCGGTCACGGCCGGGATCGCCCGGCTTCTGGAGCGGGTGAAGCGGTTCGCCGGCCGGTCGCGGCGCAGACGGCGCCCGTGGGCGTCGAGGCGCGTGGTGGCGGTGGCCTGCCTGGCGGCGACGGCCGCCCTCGGCCTGCTCGGCTATCTGCTCGTCGCCGGCGGCTCCGGGCAGTCCGCCTGCCGGCCGCCCCTGGAGCTGCGGCTGCTCACCGACCCGGACCTGGAGCAGACCGTGCGCACGGCGGCGGACGCCTATCTGACCTCGGCGGCCAACCGTACGGACGACGGCTGCCGGCGCAGCGGCATCACCGTCTACAGCGCGGGCGCCGCCGAGACCGTCACGGCGCTGCACGAGCGGACCGACGTCTGGCAGGCGCCGGTGACCGACGACGACAATCCGCAGCGCGACATCGGCCCGCAGCCGGACGTCTGGATACCCGCGGCGAAGACGGACGTCGCCCGGGTCACCGTCGGCCGCGACCCCCGCGTGTTCGCCGAACTCCTCCCGGACAGCGGCCCGTTCACGTACTCGCCGATGGTGCTCGCGCTCCCGCAGGACATCGCCGCGGAGGGCCTGGCCGAGCGGACCGGCAACTCGCTGGCGCGGCTGCTGGCCGCCATGGACGAGCGCGACCCCGGCGCCGCCGTGCGGCGCACCGACCCGGAGTACACCGACGCGGCCCTGCTCGCCACCATGGGTCTGTACGGCGAGCGGCCGGTCGACGCGGCCGCCGCGGAGCACGTCGTGGCCCAGCCGGGCCCGCCCTCGCCCACCGCCGCCGAGCTGCTGTGCGCGCTGTCCGCCGACAAGAGCACCGACGAGCACACCGCGGCCCTGATCCCCGAGTTCCTGCTGAGGAACCTGCCGGACTGCAACGCGACGACGCGGGAGCAGCGGACGGCGGAGTATCCGGACGACGTGCCGGGCCTGGAACCCACCTTCGTACGGGTGCGCTGGGCAGGCGCGGAGCGGGACCGCCCGGAGCGGGAGGAGGCGGTCGAGGCGTTCCACGACTGGCTCACCGACCGGCAGGGCGGCCTGAAGGTGTTCGGCGACGACGGGTTCAGGGACGCCTCGGGGCGGCGCGACCCGATCACCGAACCGCCCTCCGGCTCGGGGGTTCTCGCCGCTCCCGGCACGCCGGAGGTGAAGGCCGGCCGGGAGGCGATGACGACGACGCTCGACGAGTACCGCAACGCGCGCGGTCCGGGCCGTGTGCTGTACCTGCTCGACAGCTCCGGCTCGATGGGCGGCTGGTGGGAGGGGCCCGGCGGCGGTCCGGCGATACTGAAGCAGTCGCTGGTCGGGCTCGGCGCGGAGGACGAGTACGGCGTCTGGGCCGTGGCGGAGAACGGGGACCGGGCGTACCGGGAGCTGCTCGCCTTCGGCCGGCACCGGCGCGCGGACGCCGAGCGCGCGATCGACCGGAAGGCGGTCGTGCGCGACGCCGAGTCCGATCCGTACCGGGCGCTGACCGCGGCGCTCGACGAGATGGCGGGCCGCGGGACCGACGACGACCGGCCGCAGCTCATCGTCTACGTCACCGACGACGAGGACAACGGGCATCTGTCGGACGACGAGCTGGACACCGTGCTGGCGGCGGCGCGGGAGACGAAGGTGCCGGTGGCGATGGTGTCGCTGGCGGGCGGCGGCTGCGACGCGGACAAGCCGGACGCCCGGATCTCCCGGGCGAGCGGCGGCCGGTGCATCGACACCGGCGGTGACATCGGCGCCGGGCTGCGCACCGAGGTGGCGCGGACCGGGACGGGGGAGGAATGAACGGACGTGGAGCGCGTGCCCTCTACGGGACCGGCCGGGGGGCTCTCGTGGGCGCGCTCGTCCTGGTGCTGTCCGCCGTCGCGGCGTGCGGCGGCGGCGCCCCGGTGCTGCCGCCGTCCGGCGACACCCCGGGGGTCATCGTCGTGGCCAGCGGCCGTGACGTGACCGGCAAGGACGGCGTGCGCCAGCAGCTCATCGACGCCTGGAACGCGGAGCAGGAGAGGCGCGGCACCAACTACAGCGCCCGGCTCGTCGAGCTCCCCGGCTCCGCCGACGAACAGCGCAGCCAGCTCCTCGGCGCCCTGCAGTCGGGGAGCGCGGAGTACGACGTCGTCAACCTCGATGTGACCTGGGTGCCGGAGTTCGCCGCGGCGGGGCTGATCCGTCCGCTCCCCGGCGACCTGCTCGACAAGGACGTGATCGGCTCCGTCGCCTCCACCGCGAAGTGGGACGGCGAGGTGTACGCCGCGCCGTTCAACAGCGACGTGGGGCTGCTCTTCTACCGCCCGGACTACCTCAAGCGGGTCGGCGCGCAGCGCACCGACCTCGGCCGGGGCGTGACCTGGCCGGAGCTGCGCGCCCTCAGTGACACCCTCGACGACTCCGAGGAGCGCCCCGCCCGTTACGAGAAGGGCTGGACGACCCAGCTCGGGCCGTACGAGGGCCGTACGGTGAACGCGGTCGAGGCCTTCGCGTCGGCCGTGCCGGACTTCGCGCTGACCGACGACGAGGGCCGGTACACCGCCTCCGTCGAGGAGCTGACGGACGGTCTGGCGGAGCTGCGGGCGCGCAGTCAGGCCCCGTACACGCTGCCCGGGGCGAAGAAGTCCGACGAGACGGCCTCGATGACCGATTTCGCGGACGGCCGGACGGCGTTCCTGCGCCAGTGGCCCTACGCCTACCGCACCCTGCACCAGTCCTTCCCGGCCGGCCGGCTCGCGGTGGCCCCGCTGCCGGGCAAGGCGGTCCTCGGCGGCCAGAACCTCGCCGTGACCGACGACTCCAAACGCGGCAGGACCGCGACGGACCTGATCAGGTTCCTCACCGACCAGCGCAGCGAACGCTGCCTGCTCGACGGCGGGTTCGCCGCGACCCGGCGCTCCGCGTACGAGGCGGACGACGTCACGTGCCGGTTCACCGGCCCGTCCGGTACGGCGACGCCCTCGCCGACCGCGTCGGCCTCCGCCGAGAGCGCCGACCGGATGCCGCGCGACGCCCAGGGCCGCCCCCGTTACGCCCGCGGGATCCTGCTGCCCGCCCTGCGCAGGGCGGTCCAGCGACCGCGCACGCCGCTGTACGGAGCCTTCACCCAGACGTTCGCCACGGAGCTCGGCCCGCTCTTCACCGACGCCCCGCCCACCGACGCGGCCCTGGCCCGCAGCCTCGACAAGGCCCTCAGGGACGTCCTGCCGGACGGCTGACCGGACCCCCGCGCGACGGCGGACCCGCCGGCGCGGGGCGCGCGCGGCACACTGTGGTCACCGTTGACAGAGAGGACCGCGCATGCCGACCTTCACCGCCGCCGACGGCACCGAGATCGCCTACCGGGTCTGGGAGCAGGACTCGGAGCTGCCCCTCGTCCTGCTGCACCACGGCTTCATCGCGGACGGCGAGAGCAACTGGGTCCTGCCGGGCATCGTCCCCGCGCTGACCGCCGCGGGCCGCCGGGTCGTCACCATCGACGCCCGCGGACACGGTGGATCGGGCAAGCCGCACGACCCCGCGCGGTACGGCGAGGACCGGATGGCCGAGGACGTGACGAGGCTGGTCGACCTGCTCGGCGCACCCGTCTACGACCTGGCCGGTTACTCGATGGGCGCGATCGTGGCCCTGCTCACGGCCGTACGGGACGAGCGCGTGCGCCGGCTGGCGGTCGGCGGCGTCGGCGCCGCGGTGGTCGAACTCGGCGGGGTGGACACGCGGGTCATAGGGGGCCCGGTGCTGCAACACGCCCTGCACACCGACGACCCCGCCTCGATCACCGATCCGGCCGGGTCGGGGTTCCGCGCGTTCGTCGACGCCGTCGGCGGTGACCGGATCGCGCTCGCCGCGCAGGCCGCGGCGGCCCACGACCGGCCGATCGCGCTCGACGCGGTCGAGGCGCCCACGCTGGTCCTCGCGGGCCGCGACGACGCACTCGCCGTCCGCCCGCAGGTGCTCGCGGACGCCATCCCCGGCGCGACGCTGCGGCTCGTGCCCGGCGACCACATGCAGGCGGTGCTCGACCCGGCCTTCCGCGAGGAGCTCGTCGGTTTCCTCAACGCGCCCTGAACGCGCGGCCGACCGCGGGTGCACGGGGTGATGCCGGGACGGGCGCCGGGATCCGCCCGCGTGCCGGGCCGGATCGCGTCCGGTTGGCCGAGATCGTCCCGGCGGCCGGCCGGGGGCGGCGGCTTCGCGAAGGAGCCACCCGCCGGGTATCCGCCATTGCCGTTTGCCGGTCCCCCGCCGCCGGACGGCGGGCGCGGCCGGTCCGCGGTGCCCGGCCGTCTCCGTGCTGCCGTGCATCAATGGCCCCTGCGGCACCATGCGAACAGGCCGTCACAGTCCCCTCACGGTACGCACACTTCCAGCCGAGTGCCGTTCCGGGTGTTGCCGACGGGGCAGACGGTGCACCGGCCGGCTGCCTAGCCTCCCGGGCCATGCGATCAACTCTGCCGAGACGTCTCGGCCTCGCCTCCGTCCTCGCCCTCGTCCTCGCCCTGTTCGGCCTGGCCCCCAGCGCCAGCGCGGCCGACGCCGACCTGACGTTCACCACCGACACCACCACCGCGGTGCCCGGCGGCACGGTGAACCTGTCGATGACGCTCACCAACAACAAGACCTACGACATCTGGTTCGTGCACCAGACCATCGACCCGACCTGGCTGACCACGCAGCGGCCCGACCTGAAGTACAGCTTCACCGGCTGCACCCTGGCCTCGGACACCGGCAGCACCCCCTGCTCCGGCACCGGGCCCGCCAACCTCGGCGGCAACTACGGCGCCACCGTTCCGCCCGGCCAGAGCCGCACCGTGACGCTCACCCTTCAGATAGCCGCCGACTCCGGCTGCAACGGCGACATCGGCTTCTACTCCTACTTCTACGCCGAGTTCAGCGACAGCACGAACATCAGCGGCGGTCCGGTCTACACCCCCGAGACCCGGGTCAACTGCGCCGCCTGACGCCCGGCCCGTCCCCTTCGCGGCGGACCCGCCGCTGCCGCGAAGGGGAACGGTGACCTAAAACAGTTCCACGGCCGAAATCCAAGGCCGGTCTACACCAGTAACCTCCCGGCCGGACGGAAGCGGACCCTCCCCATGCGTCCCACCTCGGCCTCGAACGGTGTGAGACCCCTCACGCCCGACGCGCCGCGCGCGCCCCGGCCGCACCGCCGACCGTTCCGGACCCGGTTACAGCCAGTTGGACGCCCGCTCTTTTCCGTCATGTTTCGCAGCAGGACCACAAAAGCTACACACAGACCCCACTATGTGACGCGACGGATGCGACGACGACCGACGTCTGAGGGGGGCGACGGCGTTGCGCAAGGGGGGTGGCATCCGCTCGCGAGAGCACTGCCGCTCCCTGTCCGGGAGGGGACAACATCCGCATGAAGTCGACCACGCGCATAACCGCCTTGGCCGCGGGCGCGCTCATCGCCGCGCTCTGCTCACCCGTGGGCGCGGCCCACGCCGACACGGCCACGCCCCGCATCGATCTGCGGGTCCTGGTGGTGAGCGACGGCGGCCCGGCCACCGACGCCATCGCCGCCGAACTGGACACGGCCGGCACTCCGTACACCGAGATCGACCTCCGGCAGTCGGGCCGGCAGGTGATCGACGCCGCTTTCCTGGCGGACACCGTGGACGGACAGCCGCGCGCGAAGTTCCAGGCCGTCGTGCTGCCCAACGACAACCCGTTCGCCGCGGGCTCCGCCGAGATGGCCGCGCTGGCCGCCTATGAACAGGCCTACGCGATCCCGCAGGTCGACGCCTACACCTACGCGCGTCCCGAGGCCGGACTCCAGTACCCCGTCAACGGCGGCTACTCCGGCAGCATCGACGGAGTGGCGGCCCAGGTCACGGACGCGGGCAAGGCGGGGGCCTTCGGCTACCTCGACGGCGCCGTCCCGTTCGAGGACAACTCCGCCGACGTCGGCGAGAGTTACGCGTACCTGTCCACGCCCGCCGCGGGAGCGGACTTCACGCCGTACGTCGACGCCGCGATCCCCGGCACGTCGAACCGGGGCTCGCTGGTGGGCGAGTACAAGCACGACGGGCGGCGCGAGCTGGTCGTGACCTTCGTCTACAACCAGTACCAGCAGCAGTTCCGGCTGCTGGCCCGGGGCATCGTGGAGTGGGCGACCGGCGGTGTGCACCTGGGCGCCGACCGCAACTACTTCGCGGTCCACGTCGACGACGTCTTCGCCGCCGACGACCGCTGGAACAGCGACCTCAACTGCACGCCCGGCGACGTCGACTGCACGGACGGCTCGGTCGAGCCCGACCCGATCCGGATGACGCCCGACGACGTCGACCACGCCACGTCCTGGCAGACCAGCAAGGACTTCACCCTCGACCTGGCCTACAACGCCGTCGGCACCGTCAACGAGCGCGAGGACAACAACGGCACCGACCTGCTGGCCGACGAGCTGGTCGCCGACCGCGACGCGTTCCGCTGGATCAACCACACCTACACACACGCCTTCCTCGGCTGCGAGCAGGACGTCACCGTGGTGCCGTGGAAGTGCGCCACGAACGCCGACGGCAGCACCAAGTGGGTGAGCCAGAGCGACATCTCCGACGAGATCGCCACCAACCGCGCCTGGGGCGAGAGCGCCGGACTGCCGCTGGAGAGCGACGAGCTGGTGACCGGCGAGCACTCCGGTCTGCGGATCCTGCCGCAGCAGCCGGACGACAACCCGAACCTCGGCCCGGCCCTCACCGCCAACGGCGTCGCCTGGCTCGGCTCGGACAACTCCCGTGACCCCGAACAGCGCCAGGTCGGCTCCGCGACCACCGTCTCCCGCTATCCGGTGAACGTCTTCTACAACGCCGCCAAGGCGGCCGAGCAGGTCGACGAGTACAACTGGATCTACACCAGTCGCGCCCAGGGCGGCAGCGGGATCTGCGAGGACAACCCCGCCACCTCCACCTGCCTGACCGCGCCGCTCGACACCGCCACGGGCTACGGCGACTACATCGTGCCCCTCGAGACCAAGACGGCGCTCGGGCACGTGCTCTCCAACGACCCCAAGCCGCACTTCATCCACCAGTCGAACCTGGCCGAGGAGCGCATCGCCTACCCCGTCCTGAACGGCGTGATCGACGGCTACGACGCGCTGTTCGCGGACAACGCGCCGCTGGTCAACCTGCGGATGAAGGACATCGGGTCCGAGCTGGGCAAGCGCGCCGCGTGGAAGTCCGCGCTGGCCTCGGGCGAGGTCACGGCCTACCGGGTCGGCGACACGGTGACCGTACAGGCGCCGGACGACGTGGCCGTCTCCGCGACCGTGCCGGCGGGCACCACCGCGGGCGGCTCCGCCTTCGGCACGGCGTACGCCGGCGGCCTCTCCGGCTGGGCCGAGGCGTCCGCCGGTCCGCTGACCCTCGCACTGCCCTCGTCGGCCGACGCGCCGTCCACGCTCCGCGACGCCGAAGGCGGCACCACGGCCCCGGACACCTCCAAGGCTCCGCGCACCCGTGTGCCGGCCGGGGTGACCGAGTCCGTTCCGTTCACCCCGGAGAGCTGAACCGGGCACCCCATGAGGTTCCGGCCGCGCCATCCGCGGCCGGAATCTCGCACGACCACCCCACACCTCGGCCGTGGAGCACAACGATGCCCGTTCACCACGGCGCGCAACGCCCCAGCGCAACGCGCGTCACACTGCTCACCGAAGGCACTTACCCGCACAGCCACGGCGGCGTGAGCGTCTGGTGCGACCAGCTCGTCGGCGGCATGCCCGACATCGGCTTCGACGTCATCGCCGTCACCGGAACCGGCCGCGAAGCACTCGCCTGGGACGTCCCCGGACACGTGTCACGTGTGGTCTCGGCCCCCATGTGGGGACCGCCGCCCGAGGGCCGCCCGCCCACCGGACCCGCCCTGGACCGGCTCACCGACGCCTACGAACAGTTCGTGACGTCCCTGCTCGACCCGTGCGCGGAAGATCTGTTCGGCCCCGCCCTGTACGCGATGGCGCGGGCCGCGGCGGACGGCGCGCTCAGCCCCTTTCTCCGCGGCGACCGGGCGATCTCCGTCCTCACCGCCGTGTGGAACCGCCCCGGCCTCGCCGTCCGCGAGGCCCGGCCGACCCTGCACGACGCCCTCACCGCCACCACCCTGCTGGAGCACGCGCTGCGCCCGCTGGCCACCCCGCCGCCCGAGAAGGGGGTCGCCCACGCGGTCAGCGGCGGCGTCGCCGTGCTGCCGGGGCTGGCCGCGCTGGAACGGCACGGCGTACCGCTGCTGCTCACCGAGCACGGCGTCTACCTGCGCGAGCGCTACCTCGGCTACCGCACCGCCCCCTACCGCTGGCCGGTCAAGGCCGTCGTGCTCGGCTTCTTCCGGCTGCTCGCGGAGGAGACCTACCGGCGGGCCGCCCTGATCACCCCGGGCAACCGCTACAACCGGCTGTGGGAGGAACAGGGCGGCGCCGACCCGGAGTCGATCCGCACGGTCTACAACGGCGTGGACCCCGCGGCGTTCCCGCCGGCCGGTCCGGAACCGGACGAGCCGACGCTGAGCTGGGCGGGCCGGGTCGACCCGATCAAGGACCTGGAGACCCTGATCCGGGCCTTCTCCCTCGTACGCGCCCAAGTACCCGCCGCCCGGCTGCGGTTGTTCGGCGGCACACCGCGCGGCGGCGAGGCGTACCGGGAACGGTGCGAGGCGCTGGCCGCCGAGCTCGGCCACGCGGACGCGGTCACCTTCGAGGGCCGCGTCGACGACATCAAGGACGCCTACGCCGCGGGCAATGTCGTGATGCTCTCCAGCATCAGCGAGGGCTTCCCCTTCACCCTGATCGAGGCGATGTCGTGCGGCCGGGCCACCGTCTCCACGGACGTCGGCGGGGTGCGCGAGGCCGTCGGCGACACCGGTCTCGTCGTACCGCCGCGCGACCCGGCCGCCATGGCCGCCGCCGCGCTCGAACTCCTCGGCGCGCCCGGGCGCCGCCGGTCGATGGGCGAGGCGGCCCGGCTGCGGGTGATCGAACAGTTCACGCTGCGGCAGACCGTCGACACCTTCCGCGCCATCTACCTCGAACTGTCGGAGCTGGGTGCGATGGCGCCCCGGGTGCCCTCGTGGGCGCGGGTGCCCGCCTGGGCGAAGCGCGCCCCGGTACCGCGCACCGCGCCCGTCGCGCCCGTCGCCCTCGCGTCCGCGGGCGGCACCGCGGACGAGCGGCCGAGGAGTCTGGCCGGATGAGCGGACCCATGGCACTGGAGCCGGGCGGCGTGGAGCAGGAGACGCTCAGCCTCCGGCTCGCCGAGCCGCCCGCGCGCCGGGACGACGACCGCACCCTGAGCCTGAAGGCGCCCGGCACCGCGGCGGTCGACCGGCTCGCGGCCGACCTGGCCGACCGCATCGGACCCGCGGTGCACTCCTACGAGGTGGCCGCGCTCCTGGAGTCCGAGGGCCTGACCGCGGAGGTGATCCAGGAGCGGTACGGGCACCCGAACCTGTTCTCGCTCGCCTCCGCGCTGTACGAACGGGTGCCGCGCACCTACCCCGAGCCGCCGCCGCCCGCCGACGCCTGGCGGCCCGACCATGTGCGGTGCGCCCTGCGCGGCGTGCTGTTCGCGCTGCCCGGCCTCGCCTATCTGCTCACCGGGCGGCTGTGGCAGGCCGACCGGGACCTGCCCGTGCTCGTCGTGGCGGGGCTCGTCTCCTGGGCGTGGGGCCAGGCGCTGGGCCACCGTGCTTTCCTGCGCATGGCCACGGGCCGCCGGGAGGCGGGCCGCACGCTGCTGAAGGGCGCGCCCCTGGGCGCCCTGGTGGCGGCGACTGCGGGTACGTGTCTGGCGGGCACCGGCGCGGCGGTCGTGGCCGCCGTCGCGCAGTCCGTGTACCTGGCGGCGGCCGGTGTGCTGCTGGTCCTGGGCCGGGAGCGGCTGCTGCTGGCCGCGCTCACTCCGCTGATCGCGGGGGCGGCGCTGCTGCGCTGGTGGGAGCCGGGCGCGCCGGTCCGCGCCGGGCTGACGCTGCTCGCCCTGCTCGCCGTCGTCACCGCCACCGGCCGGGTCCTCAAGGACACGCTCGCCCTCCCGCCCGCCGCCGGCACCCCCGCCCGGCCCCCGCTGCTCGGCTCGCTCCCCTACGGCCTGTTCGGCCTGGCCGCCGGGGTGCTGGTGCTGATCGAGGGCAGGCAGCACCCGTACGCGGTGATCGTGCTGACCGTGAGCATGGGTCCGGCGGAGTGGCTGCTGTACCGGTACCGGGGGCTGTCGGTGGCGGCGCTGCGGGCGACCGGCACGCCGGCCGCCTTCCTGCTGCGGTCGGCGGGCGTCCTGGCCTGCTGTCTGCTCGCCTATCTGCTGCCGCTGGTTCCGGCGGCCCTGCTCACCGGCGTCGACCCGGCCCCGCTGCTGCTGCTCGCGGCGACCCTGTGGACCGCGCTGCTGCTCCAGGCGTTCGGCGTGGCCTGGCCGCCCGCCGGGGTGTGTCTGGCGGCCGCCGCCGCCGCGGGCGCCGCGGTCCTGTGGCACCTGCCACCGGGCGCTGCCGCCCTGCGGCTGTGCTGCGGCGCCGCCACCCTGTGTCTCACCGCGTGCGTACTGCGGCTGCTCGGCCGGCCCGCACAGCACGCCTGATCACCACCGCACCACCGCACAGACCCGCACCCGCACGTGCACCCCGCACCACCAGGCACCGCCGTCCGGCCAGGCCCCAGCCGGCGTCCCCCGACAGCACTTGATCGACCGAACGGAAGGACCCCTGAGTTGTCCCCCACACCACTTGCCGCCGTCACCGGGGCCGAGGGTTTCATCGGCTCCCACCTCACCGAGGCGCTGGTCGCCTCAGGACACCGGGTGAGGGCCATGGCGCAGTACAACTCCTTCTCCTCCTACGGGTGGCTGGAGACCCTGGCGCCCGAGGTGCTCGCCGAGGTCGAGATCGTCCTCGGCGACGTCCGGGACCCCGGCTCCGTCCGCGGCCTGGTGGACGACGCGGACTGCGTCTACCACCTGGCCGCGCTGATCGCGATCCCGTACTCCTACCAGGCGCCGCACAGCTACGTGGACACCAATGTCACCGGCACCCTCAACGTGCTGGAGGCGGTGCGCGCCCTCGGCACCCCACGGCTGGTGCACACCTCCACCAGCGAGACCTACGGCACCGCGCGGACCGTGCCGATCACCGAGGACCACCCGATCAACACCCAGTCCCCGTACGCCGCTTCGAAGGCGGGCGGCGACCGGCTGGCGGACAGCTACCACGCCAGTTTCGACACCCCCGTGGTGACGCTGCGGCCGTTCAACACCTTCGGCCCCCGCCAGTCGATGCGCGCCGTGATCCCCACCGTGATCGGCCAGGTGGCGGCCGGGGAGCGCACCATCACCCTCGGCGATCTGCGCCCCACCCGGGACTTCACCTACGTCAAGGACACCGCGCGGGCGTTCCTCGCGGTGGGCACCGCGCCCGCCGAGCAGGTGGTCGGGCGGACCTTCAACGCCGGTACCGGCGGCGAGATCTCGATCGGCGACCTGGTCGCCCTGATCGGCAAGGTGATGGACACCTCGCTCGACGTACGCGAGGACGTCCGCCGGATCAGGCCCGCGAACTCGGAGGTCCTGCGGCTGGTCGCGGACGCCACCCGGCTGCGCGAGGCGACCGGCTGGAGCCCCGCGCACGACCTGGAGCAGGGCCTCGCGCACACCGTCGAGTTCTTCCGCGACCCGGCCAACCTGGCCCGCTACAAGACCGGCATCTACAACATCTGACCCCGTCCGGCACGTCTGCGCACGTACACACGGAGGAGAGTCCCATGCACGCAGTGATCCTGGCGGGGGGCAAGGGCGTCCGGCTGCGGCCCTACACCACCGCGCTGCCCAAGCCGCTCGTGCCCATCGGCGACCAGCACGCCATCCTGGAGATCGTGCTGCGCCAGCTCGCCACGGCCGGTTTCACCGGCTGCACCATAGCCATAGGCCACCTCGGCGAGATCATCCGCGCCTATGTCGGCGACGGCTCGCAGTGGGGCCTGAAGGTCGACTACACCACCGAGGAGAGCCCGCTGGGCACCATCGGCCCGCTGCTCACCATGCGCGAGCGGCTGCCCGAGTCGTTCCTGGTCATGAACGGCGACGTGCTCACCGACCTCGACTACGCCGACGTCCTGCGCCGGCACCGGGACTCCGGCGCCCCGCTGACCATCGCCACGTACGCCCGCAAGGTGCACATCGACTTCGGGGTGCTGACCACCCGGGCCAGCCGGGTCGTCGGGTTCACCGAGAAGCCCAGCATGGACTACCACGTCTCCATGGGCGTCTACGGGCTGTCCCGGGCCACGCTAGAGGGCTACACCGCCGGGCTGCCGCTCGGCTTCGACGAGCTGGTCCTCGACCTGCTCAAGGAAGACAACCCGCCGTACGCCTACGACTTCGACGGATACTGGCTGGACATCGGACGCCCCGACGACTACGACCGGGCCAACGCCGAGTTCACCACCCGCAAGTCGCTGCTGCTCAAGGGAGCCTGACCCCCGCATGCGCATTCTCGTCCTGGGCTTCACCGGCTATCTGGGCGGCCACGTCGCCGAGCGGTTGCGCGTCCTGCCGGACGTGCGGCTGCTCGGCGGCGGCCGCTCGCCCGCCGCCGACCTCGGCGTCGACCTGGCCACCGCACGCCCGGAACACCTGGCGAAGGCACTGGCGTCGGCCGCCCCCGACGCCGTGATCAACTGCGCGGGCGCCACCGGCGGCGACGCCGTGACCCTCGCCGAGGTCAACTCCCGCGGCACCGCCGTCCTGTGCGCGGCGCTGCGGGACGCGCGGCCCGACGCCCGCCTGGTCCATCTCGGCTCGGCCGCCGAGTACGGACCCGGCACGCCGCAGACCAGAGTGACGGAGACGGCGGCCACCCGGCCGCTCACCGCGTACGGCGCCACCAAGCTGGCCGGCACCGTCACGGTCACCACCTCGGGGCTCGACGCGGTGGTGCTGCGGGTCGGCAACCCGGTGGGGCCGGGCGCGCCCCGCACCGGCCTGCCGGGCCGGATCGCCGGGCTGCTGCGCGAGGCCGGGCCCGACCCGGACGCGGTGATCCGGCTCGGCGACCTGTCGGCGTACCGCGACTTCGTGGACGCACGCGACGTGGCGCGGGCCGCGGTGCTCGCGGCGACGGCGCCCGGACCGCTGCCCGGCGTCCTCAACATCGGCGGCGGGGACGCCGTCCCGGTGCGGGACCTGGTCCACCGGCTGGCCCGGATCTCCGGGTTCCGCGGGCGGATCGAGGAGAGCGGCCCCGACCGCTCCGCACGCTCGGGCGGGGTGTCGTGGCAGTGCTCCGACATCACCGCCGCCGGGTCCGCGCTCGGCTGGCGTCCCGCCCTGACCCTGGAGGACTCGCTGACCGCCCTGTGGACGGCGGGCGCGTCCGCCGCGCCGCCCCGCGCGGAGGGCGGCCCCACGCCATGAGCCTGCTGATCCCGCTGTACGTCCATCCGGCGGAGGACCCGGGCGCCTGGCACCGGCTGATCACGGCGGCCGACCGGACCTACGCGGTGGTGCTCAACCCGGCGAACGGGCCCGGCACCGGCCCCGATCCGGCGTTCACCGCGGCGGCCGAGGCGCTCCGCTCCGCCGGCGCCCGGCTCCTGGGCTACGTCGACGCCGGGTACGGGACCCGCTCCCCGGCCGCGATCGCCGACGACGTCACCCGGCACCAGGAGTGGTACGGGACCGACGGCTGCTTCCTGGACCGGGCGACCGCAGGAGCGGCGGAACTGTCCGCCTGCAAGCGGCTGGTACAGGCCGTGCGCAGGCTCGGGGCGGCGCCCGTCGTGCTCAACCCGGGCGTGCACCCGGCGCCCGGCTACGCCCGCGTCGCCGATCTGCTCGTCACCTTCGAGAGCCACTGGTCCACCTACGTGGCGGCGTTCAGCAGACCGGAGTGGACCGCCCGGCACCCGCCCGAGCGGTTCTGCCACCTCGTCTACGGGGTGCCCGAGGCCCTGGTTCCGCTCGCCGTACGCACCGCGCGCGAGCGGGGCGCGGGGGTCTGCGGCCCGGTGACGGGCGAACCGCCCAACCCCTGGGCAGGGTTGAGCCCGGCGCTGAACGGGACGGAGCGGTGAGGCGGGTGCCGCGACGGGCCGGGGCGGGGCGCGTGCCTCACCGCGACGGCGGGGTGAGGCGTGTGCCGCGGCGGTGCGCGCTGCTCGCCGTGCTGTCGGTGCTCGTACTGGCCGGGTGCTCCCCCTCCGGCGACCCGGCCGGTGGCGGCTCCCCCGGCGGGCACGCCCGCGCCGGGCAGCGCTGGCAGCCCCGCCCGGGTGTGGCCTGGCAGTGGCAGCTCGACGGGAAGGTCGACCCGTCCGTCGACGTGCCCGTGTACGACATCGACGGGTTCGAGAACTCCGCGGCGGACGTGGCCCGGCTGCACCGCGACGGCCGCAGGGTCATCTGCTACATCAACGCGGGCGCCTGGGAGGACTTCCGCCCCGACCAGGGCGACTTCCCCCGCTCCGTGCTCGGCTCCCCGAACGGCTGGGCCGGCGAGCGCTGGCTCGACATCCGCCGGCTGTCCGTCCTGCGCCCCGTCATGGAGCGCCGCATCGACATGTGCCGCGACAAGGGCTTCGACGCGGTGGAGCCGGACCTGCTCGAGGGGTACGCCGACGACACCGGCTTCCCGCTGACGGAGCGGGACCAGCTCGCCTACAACCGCATGATCGCCGACATCGCGCACGACCGGGGCCTGTCCGTGGGACTGAAGAACGACCTGCCGCAGATCCCGCAGCTCCTCGGCCACTTCGACTTCGCGGTCAACGAGGAGTGCGCGCAGTTCGACGAGTGCGAACGGCTCACCCCGTTCGTCCGGGCCGGGAAGGCGGTCTTCCACGTCGAGTACGCCGAGCCGGTCCACGCCTTCTGCGCCGAGTCCCGCAGGCTCGGGCTGTCGTCCATGCGCAAGAGGCTGGAGCTGGACGTCTGGCGCACGCCCTGCTGACCCCGGCCGGTGGTCCGCAGACCCTGCTGATCACCGGCCCGTGGTCTCAGCCGGATATCCGGTAGCCCCGGAGCCGGGTGCCGAAGACGTCCACCACCGGCTCGGGGACGTCCTCGCCGCCGGCGCACCCTTCGAGGTGGAAGCCGAAGAACTCCAGGAGCGCCCGCTCTTTGAGGTCGAGCGGGTGGAAGGGCAGGGCGTACGGCTCCGCGTCCGGCGCATCGGGTCGCACCGGGTGCCGGCCGTCCCAGTAGGCGCGCTCGAAGGGGAGCCGGTCGCCGATGTCCTCGATGACGCCCTCGTCCGGGCTCAGGCTCAGCGAACGCACGAGCCGGCCGTCCTCCCAGAGCGCGAAGGCCGGCCGGTCGCCGCCGCTGTGCATGGCGTGGAGGCAGAGCCGCCGTCCGCGGCCCGCGGCCACCAGGTGCGCCGGGAGCCGTGACGGCCGCCCGATCATGACGTCCCGGTCGCAGACGAGGTCCAGTCCCGGGACGGACAGCGCGCACACCGTCCCCTCGGGCGGATGGACGGCGTCCGCCAGGAACCAGGGCTCCTCGCCGTCCTCCTCGCAGCGCCGCCCCGGCCGTGTCCGGCCCACCAGCGCGGCGGTCCGCTCCCGGTCGGCCTCCGCCGCGTCCGCGAGCAGCCCGCCCACCGCGCCGTCCGCGCAGGCCGGCACCGCCGACTTCGCCCCCATACGCCCGTCCCCCTCGTACCGCTGCCTGCGGCTGTTGCGCCCGAGGCTGACTCCCGGCACTGACAACGGGCGGGGCGCCCGTCACAGCGGGGTCGCCGCCGAGAGGATGCGCGGCGGCAGGTACGGGGACGCCACCCGGACGGTCCAGCCGCGGCGGCGGGCGTGGCAGGCGAGGGCGAGGATGTCGAGGCTGAGGGCGGCGTCCGCGTCGGAGGCCCGGTCGGCGACCAGATAGTGGTCGCGGTGCTCCTCCAGGGCGTCGAGGAGCGCGAGGTTGAAGCTTTCTTCATCGCCCTCGACCAGCTGGGAGAAGAGCGTGACCGGCGGCGGGAAGAAGCCCCAGCCCTTCGCCTTCACGAAGTCGTGCAGCGCCTGGTCGGTCGCGGGCTCCGGGTCGGCGCCGCGCAGATAGTCCAGCAGGGCGCGCCGGTAGGAGGCGAAGGCGGAGCCGTCCTCGGCGAGGCTCGCGGGTCCGGCGATGACGAGCGGGGCGAGGTCCTCGCGGACGCCGGTGACCAGCGCCAGGTTCACCGCCTTGTGCCAGCGTCCGGGGCCCGCGTCCTCACCGCGGTAGGCGGCGTAGGTGACCGTGGCGCCGTTGATCCGCACGTCGACGGTGGTGCCGGGGTCGGCGAGGGCGGTGCGGAACAGCGCGGCGCCCATCTGGGAGGCGAGCCGCAGCCCGCGCGCGTGCCGCTCCGTGACGTCGGGGGCGAGCGAGGCGCGGGCCTTGAACAGCAGCTCCTGGTCGTCCATGGCGAAGGCGAGCTGCCAGGTGGCCGGCGGCTTCCCGGCGACGGGGGTGAACGCCTCCCGGGTGTGCTCCTCGAAGAGGGCCTCGCTCTCCAGCGCGATCGGGTGGGGGTTCTCGGGGCGCTCGAACACCACGGTCCCCGCGGCCAGTTCGGCGACCGCGTCGGGGCGCCGGGCTCTGCCGTACGCCTGCACCCGGGGTCCGGCGGTCTCGAAGCCGGTGACCAGCGCGCGCGGCAGGTAGTCGGAGTCGACCGCCGGGGGCCAGCCCTTGCCGCGGTGGGCCAGCGCCGCCAGGGTCAGCGGAACCAGGGGCAGCAGCGTGCGCGGCCTGAGGCCGGTCCCGGTCAGGGCGCTGTGCCCGGCCAGCAGCTTGGCCAGCGCGGCTTTGAAGGCGGCCCGGTCGTCCGTGGCCAGCGCGCGCAGCGCGTGCAGCGCGGTGGTGCCGGGGGCGTCGAGGAGGTCTTCCGGGGCCTCGTCGTCCAGGGTTCCGATCCGGGCGAGGGCCGCGTCGAGGGCGGCGCACCTCTCCTGCTGGGACGGCGGACAGCCCGCGTCGTCGTCGCCGGTGTCGCCGATGACGTACGCCATGAAGCCGTTGATGAGTTCGGCGTCCGGCCGTCCCGCGCGGCCCGTCTGCGGGATCTCCCGGGCGAAGTGGAACGCCTCGCCGTGCCACTGGGCGCGGTCGTCCAGGACGGTCAGGCAGAAGGCGTCGAGCCAGGTGCCGGCGGAGACGCTCTCCGGGTCGCCGTCCTCGCCCGCGTCGTAGCTCATCCCGAAGTTGACGTAGTCGAGGAAGACGCTGAAGCCGTTGTGCGGGTAGTACGCGGCGTAGGCCACGGCTCCGGCCGCGGCCTCGGCGGCGTCGTGCAGGACGGCTTTGGCCTCCGGGGTGTCGAGGCGGGGCGACGCGAGGGAGAGGGCGCCGAGGTAATCGAGGAACTCCCCGCTCAGCTCCGTCCATTCCCAGGTCGTCATCCGGCCCGCCCTGGACATCGAGCGGACCTGCCGGCCGATCCTGTTGGTGAAGTCCTCCCGCGCCGCCGCGACCGCGGACCCGCTCACCTGGTGTCGCTCTATTCGCACTGCTCGGCTCCCCGTACCCATGTCATGGCCACAGCTCAGCTTAGGTGCTGGTGTCCCCGGGCCGGCCGTCGCGGGCGGCGGCCGCGGGAAGCCTTACCGCAGCGTGACCTTCCACGGCCGGTACGCGCGCGGGAGCACCGTCGGGCCGCCGCCGCGGACCGTTGCCACGGGGGGCCGCCCACGTGGGGGCAACACCACGCGCCGCTGCCGGTTGTGCCCACGTTCGCCGTTGCGGCGCGCAACACCCGGCGGACGCCCCATGCTGTGCCGTGTTCGCGGGCGTCGGCCGCGGACCGCCGCGCAGCCGGCTTCGGCGGCTGTCCGAGTAAGTCAGGGGAGAGACATGGAGCCGTCCTTACTGTCGCTGAGGTCGACCGTGGTGCTGCTGCTCGCCGTGCTCACCGGGGTGGGAACCGGTGTGCTCAGCCTGGTCGGAGGCAGCGCCGGGGCGGTGAGCGTCCTGCACGGGGCGGCCGCCGCGGGCCTCGCGGTGCCGTTCTTCAACGGTCTGGTCGCCCGGGAGACGCACTGCGACCGCGCGCGGGAGACCCGGTCCGGCCGCGGACGGGACGGCGGCCATGGCTGAACTGAGGCCGCTGGCCGCCGATCTGAACACCGAGGCGCGGGCCCTCGCCCAGGCGCTGCGGGAGCTGTTCGACGGCCTGGAGGTGTCGGTGCGCCGCTACGCGGTGCGCCGGCACCGTGACCCGGGCACGCTCTCGCGGTATCTCAACGGCACCCGTGTCCCGCCCTGGGAACTGGTCATGGATCTGTTCACCGACCTCGCCGAGCACCGGGGCGTCTCGGCCACCCCCGCCGCCATCGACCTGGTACGGGGCCTGCACCACGCGGCGGTGCGCGGCGGCGCCTCGCCCCGGCACGCCGTCGAGCTGATCGAGCAGCAGCTGGCCGACGCCGACCGCACGTCCCGCCGCGCCACCGCCCACGGGGACGTACTGGGCGACGCGCTCCTCGACCGCCGGCACCGCATCGCCGACCTGGAAGTGCGGCTGAACCAGCTGGAGGCGGACTGGTCGGCCGAGCGGGCGCGGGCCGACGCGCTCGTGGACGCCGCGCCGGACGTGGACCAGCTGCTGCGGGAACGCGACGGCCTGCGGGCCGAGGTGCGCCGCCTCAGCCGTGAACTCGGCGACGCCAGACGGCGGCACGAGGACGCCGAGCAACGGTGCGAGCTGCTCGAACGGCAGCTGGAGGCGATCGAGCGGGCCCAGGAGGCGGACGGCGGGCACGCCCTGTTCCCGGCGCCCGGCACCGGCTCCGGCTCCGGCACGCCGGTCCGGCCGAAGGTGCTGATCGTCGACGACCAGGCGGACAACCTGCTGGCGATGACAGCCGTGCTCTCCATCCTCGAACAGGAGGTCGTCGCCGCGGCGTCCGGCCGCGACGCGCTGAAGGCGCTGCTCGACCACGACGACTTCGCCGTCATCATCATGGACGTCCAGATGCCCGGCATGGACGGGTACGAGACGGCCGCGCACATCAAGCGCCACGGCCGCACCCGCGACATCCCGATCATCTTCCTGACCGCGATGGGCGCCGATCCCGAGCACTCCGCCCGCGGTTACGCCGCGGGCGCCGTCGACTACATCGCCAAGCCCTTCGACCCCTGGGTGCTGCGCGCGAAGGTGGCGGTGTTCACCGGCATCTTCCTGGAACGGCGGGTCAACCAGCGGCCGTGACGGGGGCGGTGCCGTCCGCCCGGGCGGCACCCGGTGGACATTTGCCGCGCAACGTCACGTCGAGGCCGATTCTGGCCGTTGCCGGGTGCCGACGGCCGCCCTTACGTTGAAGCGATCCGGTGCCCCCTCGCTGAGGGGTCCGCATCACCTGACATCGCTCAGGGGGACTCCATGGAACTGGCCCACTACGTCGTCTACGACGCGGAGACCGGCATGGTCGTCGGGCTGCACACCGAGCCGGCCGCGCTCCACAGTCCGCGCGGCGAGATACTCCGGCAGCACGATCCCCAGGGGCGGCGGCCGCACCTGCGGGTGGCCAGGCTGCCCGAGGGCACGACGGCGGGCCGGGGCAGCCGCGTGGTGGACGGCCGCCTCGAGGTGGTGGCACAGGACGGCACCGAGTTCGGCGGCACCGTCCTCCTCGCCCCGGTCGACGACGACACGAACACACGGCACTACGTCCCGCAGCCGCCACCGGCCGACACCTAGGGCGTGTTGCGCCGTGGCGCGCGTCGCGGCGTCGTACGCGCCGCGGTGACGCGGCACGACGACGCGGGGTCCGCCAGACAGGCGGCCGCGTGTCCGGCTTGTGCGTTTACATCGATGTACACGGACGCGATCGGCGATACCGGCACAGCAACGGGCATTTCCACCGACAGTCCCGGCGGCAGCAGGACTTGGCGCACCGGTCGGTCGCCGGGAGCCTTCGCGCCGGTCAGCCGCCCGAGCTCTCCCGGACGATCAGCCGGTATCCGACGACGTGTTCCGCGGAGCCGGTGTCCGCGTCGGGGCGCTCGATGCGGTCGAGGAGCAGGTCGACGGCGGCGCGGGCGATGCCCTCCTTGTCGGGGGCGACCGTGGTGATGGTGGGGATGCTGAAGCTGGCCGCCTGGATGTCGTCGAAGCCGACCACGTCGAGGTCGTCCGGCACCCGCATCCCGTGCTCGTGCAGCGCGCGCACCGCGCCGAGGGCCAGGTGGTCGTTGAGGCAGAGCAGCGCGTCGGGCCGGTCGGGGCGCGAGACCAGGTCGACGGCGGCGCGGGCGCCGTCGTGCCAGTGGAAGGCGTCGACGGGGACGACGAGGTCGCTGTCGAAGGGCAGTCCGGCCGCCTTCAGCGCCTGGCGGTGGCCGGTGGTGCGCAGCCGGTCGGTGCCCTGCCGGCCGCGCAGCGAACCGCCGATCACCCCGATCCGGCGGCGCCCCCTGGCCAGCAGGTGTTCGGTGACCTCCCGGGCGGCGGCGACGTTGTCGATGCCCACATGGTCGAGGCTGCCGGTGTGCCGTTCACCCAGCAGGACGACGGGCAGATGGCCCTGGTGGTTCTCCAGGTCGCGCGGGTGCAGGGTGAGCGCGTTGAGCACGACGCCGTCGGTGAACTGGGCGTCGAAGCCGTTCAGCGCCGCGAGTTCGCTCTCGCGGCGGCCGCCCGTCTGGTGGATGAGGACGGTGCTGCCCCTGCGGTCGGCCGCCGCCATCACGTACTTGGCCAGCTCGGAGAAGTAGGCGACGTCCAGCTCGGGCACGGCCAGGGCGATCATGCCGGTGCGGCCGCGGCGGAGCTGGCGCCCTGCGATGTTCACCCGGTAGCCGAGGGTCTCGATGGACTCGCGGACCGCGGCCCTGGTCGTCTCCGAGACGTGTTCGTAGTCGTTGATGACGTTGGACACGGTCTTGGGCGAGACCCCCGCGTGCGCCGCGACGTCCTTGATCCTGACCCTTGCCGCCACCCGTGTCCTCCTCGAAGCCTGTGTGATCGTACCCGGCATCACGAATCGGTCTCGCAGCGGGCCGCTCCTCTGTCAAGGGTATTTACATCGATGTAATCGCGTGATGCCATAGGCGCCGCAACGGTCGCACCAGCACGAAGCGAGAAGCACACATGAGCTCTCCCCTGCCCCAGGACGTTCCGCGTCCGGAGTACCCCCGGCCCCAGTTCGTCCGCGAGAACTGGCTGAATCTCAACGGGAGGTGGCAGTTCGAGATCGACCGGTCGGACTCCGGCCTGGAGCGCGGACTGCGTGAGCGGGAGCTGTCGGGCTCGATCACCGTGCCGTTCTGCCCCGAGTCGGAGCTGTCGGGGACCGGCGACACCGACTTCATGGAAGCCGTCTGGTACCGCCGCACCGTGACCGTCCCGGCCGAGTGGGGCGACGCCCGGGTGCTGCTGCACTTCCAGGCCGTCGACCACGACACCACGGTCTGGGTGAACGGCACCGAGGTGGCCAGGCACCGCGGCGGCTTCACCCCGTTCACCGCCGACCTCGACGGGGTCGCCGAGCCCGGCACCGAGGCCGTGATCGTGGTGCGCGCCCGGGACAGCCGGCACGGCCCGCAGGCCCGCGGCAAGCAGGCGACCTGGTACGCCAACACCCACTGCCACTACACCCGGACGACGGGCATCTGGCAGACCGTGTGGCTGGAGCCCGTGCCCCGCGCCGCCCGCCTCAAGCGCCCCCGCGTCACCCCGGACCTCGGCTCCGGCTCCTTCCACGTCGAGCTGCCGCTGACCGCCAACCTCGCCGGGCACCGCGTGCGTGCCGTCCTGACCGACGGCGACACCGAAGTGGTCACCGCCGAGGCGCGCGCCGACCTGGACCTGTGCCCGCGGCTGACGCTGATCCTGCCCTCCGGACAGGCCCGCGCCTGGTCGCCCGAGGACCCGCACCTGTACGGGCTGCGATTCCAGCTCCTGGACACCGGGGGCACCGTCGTGGACGACGTGCGCTCGTACGCGGGGCTGCGGTCGGTGGCGCTGCGCGGCAAGCAGGTGCTGATCAACGGGGAGCCGGTGTTCCAGCGGCTGGTCCTGGACCAGGGCTACTACCCCGACGGTCTGATGACCGCGCCGAGCGACGCCGACCTGGTCCGCGACATCGAGCTGGGTCTCGCGGCCGGCTTCAACGGGGCCCGGCTGCACCAGAAGGTGTTCGAGGAGCGCTTCCTCTACCACGCGGACCGTCTGGGCTACCTGGTCTGGGGCGAGTTCGGCGACTGGGGCTGCGAGGTCGGCGTGCGCGACGACAACCAGCAGCCCACCGCCTCGTACGCCACGCAGTGGCTGGAGGCGCTGGAGCGCGACTACTCGCACCCCTCGATCATCGGCTGGTGCCCGCTGAACGAGACGTACCAGAAGCTGCACGACCGCATCACCCAGCTGGACGACGTGACGCGGGCGATGTTCCTCGCCACGAAGGCGATGGACACCACCCGCCCGGTGATCGACTCCTCCGGGTACGCCCACCGCGTCGCCGAGACGGACGTCTACGACTCGCACTGCTACGAGCAGGACCCCGAGGCGTTCGCCAAGATCATGGGCGGTCTGGCCGAGAACCGGCCGTACCTCAACACCGGCCCCGACGACGCCCCCTGGTCCCTGCCCTACGCCGGACAGCCGTACTTCTGCAGCGAGTTCGGCGGCGTCTGGTGGGACCCGGCCGCCGCCGCGACGGCCGCGGGCAACGAGTCCGGCGCCTCCTGGGGCTACGGCGAACGCCCGCGCACCGCCGAGGAGTTCGTCTCCCGCTTCACCGGGCTCGTCGGCGTGCTCCTCGACGACCCGGACATGTTCGGCTACTGCTACACCCAGCTCACCGACGTCTTCCAGGAACGCAACGGCGTCTACGCCTTCGACCGTTCCGAGAAGGTCGAGACCTCCCTGCTGCGCGACGCCCAGCGGCGCGCCGCGGCCTTCGAGCGCCCCTGACCCCACCGGCCGGGCGGGCGCCCTCGACGCCGCCCGCCCGGCCGCGCTTCTCGACCGAGAAGCACCCCTGCTTGTGACCTGTCGACACACCCCTGCTTCTACAACGATGTAAGGAGGGTTCATGAGGGATCTTCCCCCGGCCCCGGAAGGCGGCTCCCGCCTGTCCCGGCGCCGTGTTCTCACCGCCTCGCTCGCCTCCGCCGGAGCCCTGCTGGCCGGCGGCGCGCTGAGCGGCTGCGGCTCGGCGCTGGCCGCCGACGACTCCACCGTGCGCCTCTGGGACCTGTTCAGCGGCGCCGACGGTGGCCTGTTCAACACCATGGCCGACGCCGGCAAGCCGGACATGCCCGGCACCAAGATCGAGCGGACCGTCCTGGAGTGGGGCTCGCCCTACTACACCAAGCTGGCCATGGCCTCGGCCGGCGGCCGCGGCCCGGACGTGGCCATCTCGCACATGTCCCGGCTGGCCGGCTACGCGCCGATGGGTCTCCTGGACCCCTGGGACCTGGACACGCTGGCCGAGTTCGGCGTCGAGCGGGACGACTTCACCGACGCCGTGTGGGGCCCCACCCAGTACCAGGGAAAGACCTACGCGCTGCCCCTGGACACCCACCCGTTCATCACCTTCTACCACCCCGAGCCGGTGAAGAAGGCCGGGCTGCTCAAGGCCGACGGCACCCTGGACGCGGACGCCTTCTCGTCCCCGGACAAGTTCCTGGCCGCGGGGCGCGAACTGGCGAAGGCGTCCGGGCAGCAAGGCATCGCCTTCGGCTATGTCACCGACACCGCGCAGGGCTGGCGGCTGTTCTACGGGCTCTACAAGCAGACCGGCGGCCGTTTCGAGCTCCCCGAGGGCGGGCCCGCCGAGGTCGACGTGGACCGGATGGCCGAGGTCATCGCCTTCATGGCCAAGATCGTCGACGGGAAGACCAACCCCAGGCAGCTCGACTACAACGCGGGCATGGCGGCCTTCAACAACAAGCAGACCGCCATGATCCTCTCCGGCGGGTGGGAGCTGAACACGTACCTGGGAGCGGACAAGAAGGTCGGCGCCGCGCCGTTCCCCACGGTCTTCGGGACCCCGGCCGTGTACGCGGACTCGCACTCCTTCGTGCTGCCCAAGCGTCCGAGCCCGGACAAGGAGCACCGCAGGCGCACCCACCAGGCGGTGGCCGCGCTGCTCAAGGCGTCCAAGGTCTGGGCGAGCGCCGGGCACATCCCGGCGTACAGCCCGGTCACCCGCACCGACGCCTACGCCCGGCTGAAGCCGCAGGCCAACTACGTCTCCGCGGCGGACCATGTCGTGCTCGACCCGGCGGCCTGGTTCGTGGGCGCGGGTTCCGACTTCCAGAACGCCATGTCGCAGGTGCTCCAGCAGGCCCTGCTCGACGGTCTGGCGCCCGATCGCGCGGCCCGCGCGATGGTGCGGCGCCTCAACACCTTCCTCTCCAAGCCCAGCCCGGCCTGACCGGCCGATTCTGCCCGCGCAGGAGGCACAACGATGTCCTCTCCCTCTGCTTCGGCCCGCACCGGCTCCCGGCCGGCGCGCCGCTCCGTTCCGCCGGGCCTGCTCTTCGCGCTCCCCTTCCTGGTGCTGTTCGGCCTGTTCATGGTCTGGCCGCTGGTGCAAGGGCTGTGGATGAGCCTGACGGACACGTCCCTGTCGGCCCACACGCCGTCGTTCATCGGCCTCGACAACTTCAGCGAGGCCCTCCAGGACGCGGAGATGTGGCGCTCGCTCGGTCACACCCTGCTGTTCACGCTCATCTCCACCGTGCCGCTGGTCGCCGTGGCGCTCGTCATGGCGCTGCTGGTGTACACCGGCCTGCCGGGCCAGTGGGTGTGGCGCCTGGCGTTCTTCGCGCCCTATCTGCTGCCCGTGGGCGCGGTCAGCCTGCTGTGGATCTGGCTGTACCAGCCCGATCTCGGCCTGTACAACCACCTGCTGAGCGCCGTCGGCCTCGACGGCGTCGCCTGGCTCAGCGACGAGTCGGTGGCGATGTGGGCGATCGCCCTGACCACCCTGTGGTGGACGGTCGGCTTCAACTTCCTGCTGTACCTGGCCGCGTTGCAGGCGATCCCGGACCACCTGTACGAGGCGGCCGCCATCGACGGCGCGGGCGCCTGGCGCCGGCTGTTCTCGATCACCCTGCCGCAGCTCGGCCGGATCACCGGTGTCATCACGGTGCTCCAGGTGCTGGCCTCGCTGAAGGTCTTCGATCAGGTCTATCTGCTGACCAAGGGCGGCCCCAACAACTCGACGCGGCCGGTCATCGAGTACATGTACGACACCGGCTTCACCGGATACCGGCTGGGCTACGCCTCGGCGATCAGCTACATCTTCTTCGCCCTCGTCCTCCTCGCCTCCGCGGTGCAGTTCGCCGCCCTCCGCCGCCGGGAGAAGTGATCATGACCACCACCGATCTGCCCGCCCGTCCGAAGCCTGCGAAGGCCGCGCGTCCCGTCGTACCCGGCCGCCCGCCCCGCCGCGCCCCGGCCCGCGAGGGCAGCCCGCTCGTCCTCGGCGAGAGCCGCACCGCCCGGGTGCTCGCGCTCGCCGTCCTCACCCTGCTGGCCGTCGTATGGCTGCTGCCGATGGCCTGGGCGCTGCTGACCGCGCTCAAGTCGGAGGACGACGCCAGTGACCCGGTGAACTGGTTCTGGCCGGGCTCCGGTTTCACGCTCAGCCGGTTCACCGACGTCATCACCGCGGGCGACCTGCCGCTGTGGATGTTCAACAGCCTGCTGATCTCCGCGGCCGTCACGGTCATCACCGTCGCCGTCTCCGCGATGGCCGGTTACGCGTTCTCCCGGACGCTGTTCAGGGGCCGCAAGGCGCTGTTCGCCCTCACCGTGGCCGCGGTGATGGTGCCGCCGCAGCTGCTGATCGTCCCCTGGTTCCAGCAGATGCTGACCCTGCACCTTGCCGACACCTACGCGGCCGTGATCCTGCCGCAGACGGTGGCGCCCATCATGGTGTTCATCCTGAAGAAGCACTTCGACTCGCTCCCCCGCGAGCTGGAGGAGGCGGCCCGCATCGACGGGGCGGGCCACTGGCGGGTGTTCTGGTCCGTGCTGCTGCCGCTGTCCCGGCCGATGCTCGCCGCCGTGGCGATCTTCGTCTTCATCGGCGCCTGGAACAACTTCCTGTGGCCGTTCGTCTCCACCTCCGACCCGGCCCTGATGACGCTCCCGGTAGGCATCACCTCGGTGAAGAACGCCTACGGCATCCAGTACGCCCAGACCATGGCGTCGGCCGTGCTCGCGGCGCTGCCCCTGGTCGTGGTCTTCCTGTTCTTCCAACGGCAGATCGTCAAGTCGGTCGCCACGACCGGACTCGGAGGCCAGTAACGGCACGCACGGGGCGGTACGGAGCCTCTGCCTGCCCGGCCCTCACCGCCGGGACAGGCAGAGGCCGAACGCCTTGTGCAGCAGCCTGTTCAGCGGGTGGTCCCACTCGCCCAGGTACTCGACGGCCTCGCCGCCGGTGCCGGCCTTGAACCGCAGCAGGCCGGTCAGCGGATCGTCCTCGTCCAGGCTGTCGGTGATGCCGCGCAGGTCGTAGACGCGCGCCCCCTTCGCGTGCGCGTCCGACAGCATGCGCCACTGGAGCGCGTTGCTCGCCCGGACCTCGCGCTTGCGGCTGCTGGAGGCGCCGTAGGAGTACCAGACGTGGTCGCCGACGGTCAGCATCGTGGCGGCCGCGCCCACCTCGCCGTCGTGGTGGGCGAGGTACACCCGCATGCGGTCGGGGTCCTCGGCGGTCAGCTCCGCCCACATCCGCCGGAAGTAGCCCAGCGGGCGCGGCAGGAAGCGGTCCCGTTCGGCCGTCTCGCGGTACAGCTCGTGGAAGGCGGCCAGGTCCTCGCGGTCGCCCTGGACGACCTTGACGCCCGCCTTCTCGGCCTTCCTGATGTTGCGCCGCCACTGCTGGCCGAGGCCCCGCTCCACCTCGTCGAGCGACCGCCCGGCCAGCGGCACCTGGAAGACGTGGCGCGGCTGCCCGGCCGCGAAGCCGTCCCCGTGGCCCGGCTCGCTGCGCCGCCACCCCGCCCGGCGCAGCCGGTCGGCGACGGCGGCGGCCCGCGGGTCCCGCCGGGTGGGCTCGATGTCGCCGAGCCGGCGCGCCCCCGGATCGGCGAGCCCCGCCCTGACCGCGCCGGCGCTCCACCGCCGGGCGACGACGGGCGGCCCCATCCTCACGGAGAAGGCGCCGAGGCCCTTCAGATGCGCGAGCAGCGGATCGAGCCACCGCCCCAGGTCCGCCGCCTCCCAGTCGATGGCCGGGCCCTCGGGCAGATAGGCGAAGTACCTCTTCAGTCCGGGGAGCGGGCGCAGCAGGACGAGGCCCGCCCCGACGAGCGCGCCGCCGCGGTCGTCGTCGTACCAGCCCACGCTCACCGCCCGCCAGTCCGGCTTCACCCCGCCCCACGACGGGACCTGGAGATGGCTGACCGAGGGCCGGTCCGCGACGAAGGCCAGATGCTCCTCGCGGCCGATCTCCCGCAGACGAAGGGGACGGCTCATGTACGGCGCTCCTCTCGTCGGAGCCGGCCGGCTCCTGACGTCGGAACAACCACACTACGCAGTCGGCCGTCACGGAGCGTCGCCGAGACCGGATTCACCTGCGCCACTGGGGTGACTCGGCCATCACCACCGGATGAAGCGGTCTTCAGCGTATAAAACACCCGTAGTCGGGCACGCGTAACAAGTACCCCATGTCTACGGAACAGTGCGTCCCGCGGGGGCGGCGGGGGCGGCGGAATGGACGGCAATGAGCGGCGGCTTCATCGGACCGGAGGGATACGGACAGGATCCCGACGGGGAACTCTTCGCGCGCATCTTCGGCAGCGGCCGGCGGCCCATCGACCTCGGCAGGCTGATGAGCGGGCCCGCCCGGCAGCTCATGACGACGGCGGCCTCCTACGCGGTGGAACACGGCAAGCGCAACCTCGACACCGAACACCTGCTGCGCGCGGCTCTCAGCATCGAGCCGACCCGCAGCCTGTTCGCCCGCTCGGGGGCCGACCCCGACGAGCTGGCGGGCGAGATCGACCGGCACGCGGGCGACACCGAGCGGGTCCCGCCCCGGCAGTCCGTGGCACTGACGCCCGCGGTCAAGCGGGCCCTCCTCGACGCCGCCGAGATGGCCCGCGAGGTGGGCGCCGGCTACATAGGCCCCGAACACATCGTCCTGGCGATGGCCGCCAACCCCGACTCCGCGGCCGGGCACATCCTCAACGCGGCCCGCTTCGACCCGGCCCGCACCCCGCAGGCACCGCACGGCCAGCAGGGCGCCCACGGCCACCCGGAGCAGCGGCAGCCCGCGGACAGCGGCACGCCCACCCTCGACCGGTACGGACGCGATCTGACCGCCCTGGCCGGTCAGGGCCGGGTGGACCCGGTCATCGGCCGCGACGACGAGATCGAGCAGACCATCGAGGTGCTGTCCCGGCGCGGCAAGAACAACCCGGTGCTCATCGGCGAGGCGGGCGTCGGCAAGACGGCCGTCGTGGAGGGACTCGCCCGGCGGATCGCCGACGGCGACGTACCGGACACGCTCGCCGAGCGCCGCGTCGTCGCCCTCGACCTGTCCGGGGTCGTGGCGGGCACCCGCTACCGCGGCGACTTCGAGGAACGGCTGAACGGCATCATCAACGAGGTGCGCCAGAACGCGGACCGGCTGGTCGTCTTCATCGACGAGCTGCACACCGTGGTCGGGGCCGGCGGCGGCGGTTCCGAGGGCGGCTCGATGGACGCGGGCAACATGCTCAAGCCCGCGCTGGCCAGGGGCGAGCTGCATGTCGTCGGCGCCACCACGCTGGCCGAGTACCGGCGGCACATCGAGAAGGACGCGGCGCTCGCCCGCCGCTTCCAGCCGATCCTGGTGCCGGAGCCGACGGTCGCGGACGCGGTGGAGATCCTGCGCGGCCTGTGCGACCGCTACGAGGCCCACCACCAGGTCCGCTACTCCGACGAGGCGCTGTTCGCGGCCGTGGAGCTGTCCGACCGCTACCTCACCGACCGCTATCTGCCCGACAAGGCCATCGACCTGATGGACCAGGCGGGCGCCCGGGTCCGGCTGCGGTCCCGCACCAAGGGGACCAGCGTCCGCGCCCTCGAACGCGAGCTGGAGCAGCTGACCCGCGACAAGGACCAGGCGGTCGCGGACGAGAGTTACGAGCGCGCCACCGAACTGCGCGACCGCATCGGGGAGCTGTCGCGGCGGATCGAGTCCGGCCGGGTCCGCGAGCCGGGCGACGGCCAGAACATCGAGGTCACCCCGGAGGACATCGCCGAGGTGGTGTCCCGGCAGACCGGCATCCCGGTCAGCACCCTCACCGAGGAGGAGAAGGACCGTCTCCTCAAGCTGGAGGAGCATCTGCACGAGCGGGTCGTCGGGCAGGAGGAGGCCGTCACAGCGGTCGCGGAGGCGGTCCTGCGCGCCCGCGCGGGACTGGCCAGCCCGGACCGCCCGATCGGCAGCTTCCTCTTCCTCGGCCCCACGGGCGTCGGCAAGACCGAGCTGGCCAGGGCCCTGGCGGAGGCGCTGTTCGGCAGCGAGGACCGGATGGTCCGCCTCGACATGAGCGAGTACCAGGAGCGGCACACGGTCAGCCGTCTCGTCGGCGCGCCGCCCGGCTACGTGGGCCACGACGAGGCCGGCCAGCTCACCGAGACCGTACGCCGCCAGCCGTACTCGCTGCTGCTGCTCGACGAGGTGGAGAAGGCGCACCCGGACGTCTTCAACATCCTGCTCCAGGTACTCGACGACGGGCGGCTCACCGACTCCCAGGGCAGGACGGTGAACTTCACCAACACCGTCATCGTCATGACCAGCAACCTGGGCTCCGAGGCCATCTCCGGCGGTTCCACGCTGGGCTTCCGCTCGCACGGCTCCGAGGCCGACGAGGCGGCGCGCCGCGAGCGGGTGCTGCGGCCGCTGCGCGAGCACTTCCGGCCCGAGTTCCTCAACCGGATCGACGAGATCGTCATCTTCCGGCGGCTGAGCGCGGAGCAGCTCCGCCAGGTCACCGACCTGCTCCTGGAGGAGACGCGGCGCCGGCTGCACGCCCAGGGCGTCACCCTGGAGTTCGCGCCCGGAGCCGTCGACTGGCTGGCCCGGCGCGGCCACCAGCCCGAGTACGGCGCCCGCCCGCTGCGGCGCACCATCCAGCGCGAGGTCGACAACCGTCTTTCGCGGCTGCTGCTCGACGGCGAGCTCACCCCGGGCAGCCGGGTGGAGGTCACGGTCGAGAACGAAGAGCTGCGGTTCCGTACGGTGCAGCCCGGCGGGGACGGGCCCGGGGACGGGTCCGGTGCCGGTGAGACTCCGGAGCCCGAGGCGCCCTCGGAGTGAGCACACGTGACGGTCCG